>NZ_JBTGVC010000021.1:0-22998 GCF_054343375.1 Mycoplasma sp. Z386 | reverse complement strand
ATTGAGGAATTTTTACACAAAATTTATTACACTTCCTGCAAAAACTATTGAAGCATATAAAGAGAGTCTTAATTCTCTAATTTTTTTAGAATATTTATTATTTATTATTTCTTTTATAAAAATATAAATTAATATAAATATATATAAAATTTGAATAAAACCATCAATCACAAGTCCATTACTAAAAGAGAAAAATGCATATAAAATAGCATTAAGAATTGCTAAAATAAAGGCAATTCTTTTCTTTTTTGCAAACATTACAATTGATATAACGCCCAATATACCTGAAATTGCTACAAATATATTAATTATTTTTCTTCAAATATTTATATTTCTTTCTCAAATTCAAATAGATTCATCCAAATTAAATAAAGAAAGAAAAGTTAATATTAAACAAATAAAAATTAAAAGCATCAATTCAATTTTTTCTTTTTTCATTGTATATCCTTTATTTTTATTTTTAAAATTAAGAAGTTAAAATAAGCACTTAAAAAATTAAGTGCTTATTTGCTGTCATTTAAGAAACAATTTTACCAGTTCTTTTATTTCTTATGCCTTTTCCTTTTATATATTCAAAAGGAATGGTATTAGAAACTCAAGCTGGTTTATTTGCTCTTTCTGCATTAGTAACAACGTGAACAGGAATTAAATTTTCATATCTATCTGTTCCACCAATAGAACTTGGTCTTATGTGTTCAATGTTTCAAGCAGAACTTGTTTTTGAACCGTATTCAGAAAAACAAATATATCTTCCTGCATAATCATAACCACAATCTTTGTCGCCAAAATGGTTTGTTCATACTGTTTTTCAATTTAACATAAAAACTCCTCCTTTCTTAATAATTTAAAAGGCAAAGATTTTCTTTACCTACTTCAATAATACAAAAAAAAAAAAAAAACAAAGAATTCGCTAAAAAAAATTCCAAAAATGAAAATTTTATCATTTTTTGAGCTTTTTTCGACTTTTTAATATATGAAAAATTAAATATTTTTTTGTATTTTTAAAATAAAAAAGAAAAATGCTATAAAATAATAATATGAATTATGATGCTAGTAGTTTAAAAGTCTTGAAAGGACTTGAAGGTGTTAGAAAACGTCCAGGAATGTACATCGGTTCCACTGATGTCAATGGTTTACACCATTTAGTTTGAGAAATTGTTGATAATGCAGTTGATGAATGTTTAGCAGGTTTTGCTAAAAAAATAGAAGTAACTTTGAAATCAGATGGTTCTGTTATTGTAGAAGATGATGGAAGAGGGATTCCTGTAGATAAACACGAAAGTGGTTTAACAGGAGTAGAACTTGTTTTTAGTGAATTACATGCAGGTGGCAAATTTTCTGAAGGAGCTTATAAAACATCTGGTGGTTTGCATGGAGTTGGTTCTTCTGTAGTTAATGCATTATCTAAATGATTAAAAGTTTGAGTTTTCAAAGACGGAAAAGAATATTATACTGAATTTGAAAATGGTGGTTCTATAAAAAATAAAACCAAATTAATGGGAAATACAGGCAAAAGAGGAACAAAAGTTCATTTTTTGCCTGATTATGAAATTTTTAAAAAAGCAAAATTTTCTTTTCAAACAATTAGTGAAAGATTAAGAGAATCTTCTTTTTTATTAAAAGGTATAACTATCAAAATTAATGACGAAAATACAGGAGAAAACGAAACTTTTAAACACGAAAATGGAATAAAAGCTTTTGTTGAGTTTATTAATGATTCTAAAGTAGTAATTAATAAACAAATCGCAACTTTTAGTGATAATAAAAATAAAATAGAAGTAGAATTTGGTTTTCAATATACAGAAAGTTATTCTGAGTCCATTATTTCTTTTGTAAATAATGTCAAAACCAAAGATGGTGGAACACATGAAATTGCTGCCAAAACAGCATTTACAAAGGTTTTTAATGATTATGCACAAGAAAAAAACCTTTTAAAAGGAAAAATTACCGCTTTTGATGGAAGTGATATTAGAGAAGGTTTAACTTTAATTATTTCTTTAAAAGTGCCAGAATCAATTTTAGAATTTGTAGGTCAAACTAAAGATAAATTAGGAACCCCTGAAGCAAAAACAATTGTGGAAGAAGTGGTTTCTCGAGAATTAAAATTCTGAATTAACGAAAATAAAGAAGAAACTCAAAAAATAATTGAAAAAATTAAAAAATCTTTTGAAGCAAGAAATGCCGCAAGATTAGCAAGAGCAGAAATTAGAAAAACTAAAGATGCTTTAAGTGAAAAGAAAATTTTATCTGGTAAATTAACACCAGCACAAAGCAAAAAACCGGAAGAAAAAGAAATTTTTCTTGTCGAAGGAGATTCTGCTGGTGGTAGTGCTAAATTAGGAAGAGATAAAAAAACCCAAGCCATTTTACCACTTAAAGGTAAAGTTATTAATGCAGAAAAATCAAAACTTCTTGATATTTTAAAAAATGAAGAAATTGCTACAATAATCAATACAATCGGTGCTGGTGTTGGAAGCGAATTCAATATTAAAAACGCACAATATGGAAAAATTATAATAATGACAGATGCTGACACAGATGGTGCCCATATTCAAATTTTACTTTTAACTTTTTTATTTAGATATATGAAACCTTTAATTGAACATGGAATGGTATATATAGCACAACCACCTTTATATAAAATTACAAGAAAACCTAAAAATCAAATTCTTTATGTTTGAAGTGACGAAGAATTAAGAGAATTATTAAAAAATAAACCCAATTCTGAAATCCAAAGATATAAAGGACTTGGAGAAATGAATGCTGAGCAACTTTGAGAAACAACTATGAATCCAGAAACAAGAACTTTAATTAAAGTTTCAATTGAAGATGTGGCAATTGTAGAAAGAAGAGTTTCTATTTTAATGGGAGATAAAGTTGAATTAAGAAAAGAATGAATTAACAAAAATGTTGATTTTTCCCTTGAAGATGACTTTGAAATTAATATTAATAAATCAGGAGTAAATAATGATATTTAATAAAAATAAAGAAAATTTTTTAGCAAAATCATTAGATGCTATTTTATCAGATCGTTTTGGTAGATATTCTAAATATATAATACAACAAAGAGCACTTCCTGATGCTCGTGATGGTTTAAAACCTGTGCAAAGAAGAATTTTATATTCAATGTGGGAATTAGGTTTAAAAAGTGATAAACCTTTTAAAAAATCAGCTAGAGTAGTTGGTGATGTTATTGGTAAATATCATCCACATGGAGATTCTTCTATTTATGAAGCTATGGTAAGAATGGCTCAAGAATGAAAAATGAATGTTCCTTTAGTTGAAATGCATGGAAATAAAGGTTCTATAGATGATGACCCTGCTGCTGCTATGCGTTATACTGAAACAAGATTAAGTTTAATAACTAATTTAATGTTGGAATCTATTAATAAAAACACTGTTTCTTTTGCTCCAAATTTTGATGATTCGGAAAAAGAACCCACTGTATTACCATCATTAATTCCTAATTTACTAATTAACGGAGCAAAAGGAATTGCTTCAGGATTTGCTACTGAAATTCCTCCACATAATTTGGGAGAAATCTTAGATGCTGCAATTGCAAAAATAAAAAATCCTAATATTGAATTAAGAAAATTATCTTCTATTGTTCAAGGACCGGATTTTCCAACAGGTGGAATAATATACGGAAAAAAAGGGATTTTAGAAGCTTTTGAGCGTGGTCAAGGAAGAATTGTTTTAGTTTCAAAATACAGATTAAGCGAAGAAATTAATAAAAAGCATATTGAAATTTATGAAATTCCTTTTGGTGTAGTTAAGTCTAAATTAATTAAAGACATTGATGAAATAAGAATAGATAAAAAAATAAATGGAATTAAAGAAGTAAGAGATCAATCTGATAGAAATGGAATTTCCATAATCATCGAAATTGATAATGATACTAAAGTTGAATCTGTATTAAATTATTTATTATTAAAAACAGAAATGCAAGTTTATTATTCATATAATTCAATTGCAATTGAAAACAACGCACCAAAATTAATGTCTTTGAATAATATGTTGAATGCATATTTGAATCATGTTAAAACATATAAAACAAAGGAATTAACCTTTGATTTAGAAAAAGATAAAAGAAAATTAGAAATAACTCTTGCTTTAATTAAAGTTGGTGATATTACTGAAGAAGTAATTAGAATCATAAGAAATTCAGATAATTCAAAAAAAGGAGTAATTGAAGCTTTAATGAAAAACTTTAGTTTTAGTGAATTGCAAGCCACAGCAATTGCTGAAATGAGATTATATAGACTTTCTAGAATAGATCAGCAACTTTATATCGATGAAAAAAATATGCTTGAAGAAAGAATTAAAAAGACACTCAATCTTTTAAATAATCAAAACTCTTTTGATCAATTTTTAATTTCCTTATTTAAAGAAATTAAAAAAGAATTCGCAACTAAAAGAAAAACAAAAATTTATGATGAAGAATTCAAAGTTGAAATTAATAAAGAAGAATTAATTAAACAAGAAAATTTTTATGTTGGAGTTTCTAAAGATGGTTATGTTAAAAAAATAACTGTTAAAACTTTCGATTCTAATGAATTATCAACTTATTTATTAAAAGATAAAGATCCTTTGCTATTTTTAGATAAAGTAGAATCAATTGATAAACTTTTAATTTTTACAAATTTAGGAAATTATATTTACTTACCAATTCATAAAATTGATGAATCTAAATGAAAAGATTTTGGAATTCATTTAAATACCTTTGTTTCTCTAAAAAGTAATGAAAAAATAGTGTCTATTATTTTAGTTAAAGATTTTGAAGTTAATAATTATATAACTTTGATTACTTCTCAAGGAATTGGGAAAAGAGTTTTAGTTAAAGATTTTGAAGTTTCAAGATTTAATAAAACTATTAGTGCAATTAAAATAAAACAAAGTGATGATTATTTAGTTGCTGCAAAAATAAGTGATAATTACAAAGATATAATAATTATTTCAAGTGAAGGAAAAGCTGTAAAATATAGTGAAATTGATATTCCAGTATATAATACAAACTCTTCTGGTGTTAAATTAATTTCACTGCCAAAAGATTCACTTGTTTCAAGTTTTTCATTAGTTGACGAAGATGATGATATTTTATTATTTACTAAAAAAGCACAATATAAAAAATTAAATGCTGCAAAAATACCTTTTAGTAATAAAACTACACAGGGAAAAATGATTTTTGCACAAAATAAAATTTCTAAATTAGAAGTTATTGATTCTATTGTTTTAGAAAACAAAACTAAAATTTCAGTTTTTGATTTAGATAATAATATTTCTGATTTTGACTTTTCTTCTTTAAATTATTCTAATTTAGATGAAGGTTTTAGTAATAGCAAAAATAAAAATGCTTTTTATGTAAGTAAAATAAATGCTTATATTATTGAAAATAACTTAAAAAAAGAGGAAAATATTGAAGTTAAAAATGAAAACAAAATTTCTGAAAATAAGCAAAAAACCTTTATAAAAGAAGAAAAAATAGCAAAAAAAGAAAAAGAAATTAACTCTCAAAAAACTAACTCTTCTGTTATAAAACAAGAAGTAAAAAAAGAGATAACTGAAGAAGAAAGAATTAAAAGAGCGGAAGAAAAACTTAAAAAACTAGAAGAATTAAATATTGATGAATTAATGAAAAAATTCAAAGATAAAATTAAATAAAAAAGATTAATTTTTTGATTAAAAATGGAAATTTATAAAAAAATTTACAATTTTTCAAAAAAAATGTATAATATTAAAGTTAAATCAAAAAGAGGAGAAAAATGAAAATCATTGTTATTAAACGTATTTTTAATAAAAACATTGTTACTAAGATGATTAACAACAATGATTTTTTCTTTAATTTCTTTGAGATGTAAAAAACATTTTAATATTAATAAAATAAATATGCTCTTATAGAAATTAGAAAAAAGCTAGTTTTTATAAGAGTTTTTATTTTATTAATATTTAAATATTTAAGAAAGGAAAGATATGAAAAAAAGAAGACTATTAATTGGTTTTTCAGTGCCAGCAGTTTTAGTTGGTACAACAGCTACTGTTGTATCTTGTTCTACAATAGAACCACATTATAAAAGACAAGAAATAAGTTCTATTGTTAATTTAGCTACTTCAGGCTACAAAAAATTTGACCAAGATTTTAGTGTAATATTAGGTACTCCTTCTACACCAGCTAGTTATTTTACTAATGCAAATCTTTTTGCAACAGTCAGTTCAGGACAAGCAGAATTTGAAAATATAAAACCTAATAATGGAAATAAATTTGAAGAAGGTGTTTATAAAATCAAGAAACCTACTTATCAATGATATAGTTTAATATTAGTAGATAAAATTTATGTTACAGATTTAGATGGAACAATAAGCGTTTTTGATAATGATAAACACGAAAAAGGAATGTTTAATGAAGGAGAAGAAATAACTTCTGCTTTAGTTAAATTAACTTCAGATGATCCAAAATCAATAAACAGTTTAAACTTTTTAAATAAATTAAGTAAGGCATCTAAAATTCAATTAACTATTAAAAAAGATATTCCTTGAGTTAAAAGTAATGGACAAAAAAGTCAATATAATGTTGAATTAGAAGATTTTGTTTACGGTTGAAACAGAAAAATGCTTTATGGTGGTGACTATAGAGCAAGTCATGGTGGTTCTAAAAAAATAGATGATGATATTATTAGAAAATATTCATTAGGTTCATCAAGTAGTTTTGATAGTACAAACCACGTTTCAAATGATTATCTCTTTAAAGTTTTTGGAATTCAGAAAGATAACTTCTCAAAATCAGAAACATTTATTACTGATATTAAAGATACAAATGAAAAAGGACTAACATTTTTAAAAATTGAAAATAAAGAGGCTAATTTTAATGAATTATTTAAAAAATTATTATTAGATTCTACTTATTTTAGTCCTGTATCACATAAATTTATCGACGATAGAAACAAACAAATTTTTGATATTACTGGAAAACACGAAGGAGAATTTGGTGAAACAGGTGATGCATTTAAATATGCATATTACTGATATGGAAAACAATATGATGAAGATCAATTATATGCTTCACCATATTTACCTTTTTATTTATCAAACGATAGAACAGTTTATATAAGAAATGATTATTATGCAGAGACAGGTTGAAAAGAAAAAGAGGCAACTTCAGTTAAAAAAATAACATCAAGATATAATTTATATCCAGATTCAGTTCAATTTAATAGTGCTCAATTTAATAATTACTTAGAAGGAACAGTTTCAATTCTTCCATATTCTAGTTTATCAGATGCAAATAAATCAATAATTTATAAAGATTTATCACAAATTCATTTTAGAAAAACACCTGATAAAGGGCTTTATAAAGGAAGTTTATCTAAAGACGTAATTCCAGGTGCCAGAGATTTACTTGAAAAAGGAACAAACTTTAATGGTGGTCAAGCTGATAAAAAATACTACTTCAATGATAACTATGCTAAATTAGCTTTTGGTAGTTCTATTGAAGAATTAGCAAAAGGAAAAGCAGAGCTTGGAAAGACATTATTTACAGGAAAATCCTTTGCATTTAGAACAATTATCGATGCTTTATGAAATAGTTATACATACATAAAAGATAACTCTAAAACTGCAATTCCTTGACTTTCAATGATTGGTCCAGACAATCATTTAGGTGGAAGTGAGTTAGATGGAAAAACAGCAAGAGACTTTTATGACGATATCAACACAACTTTTTCTATAAATGAAAATGGAGAAATATTTTATACAAAAACTATTGAAGAGCAAAGAAAACAATATTTAGATAATTTACAAGATAAAAACAAACAATATGAAGCACCAAGAATTGAAGTTTTAAAAGCTGAATTGAAAAAAATACTTGATGATTTCTATGCAGAAAATCATTTAGATGCAAGTAAAGATAAAATTGAGTTTTCAATTTCTAATAGATATAGAAATGAAAGTTCATCTAAAATCGCTTCACTTGACTCTGTAATTGATATGATGAATAAATTAGACAATAGATTAAAAATCAATTCACAAGCAGAATTTAAATCAGAAGATGTTTGAAATGTTTTAATCTTAGGTTTAGGAAATTCACAAATAGTAGGTTGAAGTGCTGACTATGATGGTTCCGGAACCTTTATTGATGGTTCCGGACAACTAAATGGAAGTCCACTTTATTTAGCAATCGCTCATTTTGCTGAATTACCAAGTGATAGTCCTTACGTTAAATCTTTCCCAGAATTCAAAAAATATGCAGATGCTTTTAAAACAGAATTTGAAAAAGAAAGATTAGCTTATCCAGATAAAAAACAAGCATGATTACCTTTTTCAGAATGAATAAAAGCAACAAATGCATATGATGCTAATTATGAAGATATTCAATACGAATATGAATATGAAAAAAATGCAGATGGAACTCCAAAAGAAGTTGATAAAGATGGAAATGCTGTTCCAAAATTAAATGATAAAAAAGAAAAAGTATATGTATTTACTGGTGAAGGATTAAATAAAAAACCAGTTTGATCACAAAAATACAAATGAGTATTAAATAAAACAACAAATAAATATGAGAAAAAATTTGAACCAAGAAAAGCTTCTGGAAAAAACTCAGTTATTAATTTCATTTCTAATGTTACTTTCTATGATCAAACAACTAAAAAATACTTTAAAGATCAAACATTAGAACAAGAATTTGAAGAAAATGGAAAAAAAGTTAAAAAAGTATTTAATCATAGTTTAAACAAATGAGTTGATGCAAGTGCAGAAAATGAATTTAATGAATTAACTGCTATTTTTAACTTAAATTATGAATCAAAAGCTACAAATAAAGAAATAGTAGAACTTGCTAAAGAAATTAGAGTTTTAATTGGTTATGTGCCAGAAATCGATTTAAGTACAAGTTCAAACGTTCCTTCAATATCAATTTGAAATAAACATATCGAAATTCCACTATCAGAATTTGAGTATATACCTTATGGAGATGTGGTTATAAGAAAAGGAGATAAATAGAATGTTTAAATACTTTTTTAAGAGGCTTGGTTTAGCTATTATCACCTTTTTTATAATTATTTTTATAGTATATTTATTACAAGCTTCATTTGGTAAAAGTCCTTTTACCGAACAAAGTTTACAAGATGCCGCAAAAAGATTAAATCCAACAGGTGATGAAAACTTAAAAATCGATCCTAAATCATTTTATGGTTTTGATAAAGATCCAGTAACAAGGTTTGTTTTATGATTTAAAGATTTCTTTACAGGAAATGCAGGAATAATTTATTCAGACACAAGTGATTATAGTCAAAATATTCCAAAATTATTTTTTGAACCTTTAAGATGAACAATTGCTGTATCATTACCAGCGTTTGTATTAAGTGTTATTATTGGTATATCTTTAGGAGTAATTGCTGCTTATAATAGAGGAAAATGAATAGATAGTGCAATAACAACTTTTGTTACACTATTTGTTGCTTTACCAGCTTTTGTTATAGCACCTATTATTGTTTTAATTACTTCAAAAGCAGGATTACCATTTGAATTTAAAGATCCAAGAGATGTTCCTGTTGATATTACAATTGCTTCTTTAATAACACCAATCATTGTATTTACTTTATCATCATTGGCTGGATATACAATTTTTGTTAGAAATCAAGTTGTAACAGTTTTAACTTCAAATCAAGTTTTAATTGCCAAATCAAAAGGATTATCTAAGTGAAATATCTTTAAAAAACACGTTTTAAGAAACGCATCTGTTATTTTAGTAGGATCTATTTTATTCTCATATATAGGTTTACTATCAGGAAGTATTATTTTAGAAAAATTCTTTAGAATTCCTGGATCATCATCAATTATTGTTAATTACACTGAACAAGGAGAAATTAACGTTATTATGTTCTCACTTGTGTTCTTTACATCATTATCGATGGTTACATTAATATTTGTGGATATGTCTTATGCATGAATGGATCCAAGAATTAAAATTGCTAATTCAAATAGTTCTAGAAACTATTGATTATTATTTAAAAATTATTTAGTTAGAAGAAAAAGTTATCAAGGAGGGAAAAAATAATGGAAAAACAAAATTCAAGTTTAGCTTTTGAGAAAAAATATAAATTTTCCAAAGCTGATAAAGAACTTTTAAAACTTTCTGCCGCTAATAAAGATATTATTTCTTCATCTTCTGTAACCGGAAAACCTTCTAAACTACTTTTAGATGTTATTAAGAGGTTTTTTGCAAATAAATATGCAGTTATTGCTTTAGTTATCTTTATTTTATTAATTATTACAGCATTTATTTCTTGGCTAACTTCACCATTTTCAACAACTAAACCTATTTCTGGTGCTTCTCTTTCTTTAATTAAAGAGTTAAAACCAAGTTTTGAAGGAGATGTTACTTTTACCTTATCTACTGAGTTATTAGATAAAATTCATAAGCTAAATCCTGAACTAATAAAAGGAGAAGCAACAAACATCGCTCCAGAAACTTGATTAGTAACTTTAAATCCTTATGAAGTTATTAACGCTTTAAATGGAGATGAACATTCAAAAATTTATGCCTTTATGGGAACTGACTCATACGGAAGAGATATTTGATTAAGAACTTGAGTTGGAACATTAAACGCAATAGGAATTGCTTTTGCAATTGCAATTATTGAAACAATTATCGGAGTATCTGTCGGTGCTTTTCTTGGATTTAACGTAGGAAAAAAAATAGATACATACGGACTAAGATTAATTGAAATTTTTAATGCAATCCCTTGAGTAGTATTATTTATAATCTTAATTGGAATTTTTGGAACTAACACACCGGCAATTATTTTAATTCTATCATTAACAGGTTGAACCGGTGCTGCTGACACCACTAGATCCTTTACTATTACAGTAAAAGACGAAGAATATATTTATGCTTCACAAGCGATAGGTGCTTCAAAAATGAGATTAATATTTGCTCATATTTTACCTGCAATTTCCGGAAAATTAGCAAATAGTTTTGTTTTAAGAATTACCGCTGGAATTCAAGCAATAGCAGGAATTGCATTCCTTGGATTTATTAAAGAAGGTACAGATTCAGTACCTAATTTAGGACTTTTAATTACAAGTTCAGCAAGTTTAATTAATCAAAACCCTTGAGCACTTGCTTTCCCTTCAATTATTTTATTAATTATTTCACTTTCACTAAGATTTGTGGCATTAGGATTCCACGATGGCCTTGATCCAAAAGTTGTTAAAAAAGGAGCTAAATAAATATGGAAAAAGACTTAAATAAAGAAGAAATCCTTTTAAAAGTTAAAAATTTAAGAGTTTCCTTTAAAGATAAAAAACAAAAATTTATTAACATAGTACGTGGAGTGGACTTAAAAATTAAAAGAGGAGAAATTGTAGGATTAGTAGGTGAATCAGGTTCAGGAAAAACAGTAACTTCTAAAGCTCTTTTAGGAATAAATGAATTAGCTTATACCAAAAGTGATCAAATGGAAGTTTCTGGAATTGATATTTCCAAATTTACAAAAGATAAAGAATGATTAAAAATAAGAGGTAAAAAAATAGGTTATATACCTCAAGATCCGTTAACAGCCCTAAATCCAACTAGAACAATTGGAAAACAATTACTAGATGTTTTAGAAAAAGATTCTAGATTTAAATCAAAAAGTGAAAAAATTGATTACTTAGTAAATTTACTTGAATCTTTTGGAATTACTGAAGCAAGAAGTAGATTTAATGTTTATCCACATACTTTAAGTGGAGGACAAAAACAAAGAGTTGTGATTGCTATGGTTGTAGCAGCACAACCAGATTTAATTATTGCTGATGAACCTACAACAGCTCTTGATCCAACGGTTCAAGCATCTGTTTTAGCTTTATTTAATGAAATAAGAACAAAATACAAAATTTCTTTAATTTTTATTTCACATAACATTTCAGTAATTGCTAAATTCTGTGATTACATTTATGTTTTATATGCAGGAAAAGTCGTGGAAAGAGGAACGAGAAAAGATATTTTCACTGACCCAAGACATCCATATACTTGAGCTTTAATTAGTGCAATTCCTGAAAACAAAAATCAAAAACTTTACAACATAAAAGGAACCCCACCAGATATGGCTAATTTACCAGCTGGAGATCCCTTTGCACCAAGAAATGATTATGCTTTAGAAATTGATTTTGAAAAAGAACCACCTTTAATTGAGATTTCTAAAACTCATGCTGCTGCTACCTGATTATTACACCCAGATGCACCAAAAGTAGAATTAACAGAACAACTAAAAAGTAGATTAAAATTATTTAGAGAGGTTTTTAATAAAAATGAATAAAAATACGGAAAAAACAATATTAGATGTTAAAAATCTTAAAAAGTATTTTTACAATAAAAACGGAATTGTAAAAGCTGTTGATAAAATTAATTTCAAACTTTTTGAAGGAGAAGTTTTAGGATTAATTGGTGAATCAGGTTCAGGTAAAACAACTGTAGGTAGATCTATCATTAGATTATATGATAGATATAATGGACAAGTAACATTAGAAAATAGAATTATTTCTGGTAAAAAAATCGGAAGATCAAAAGATAAATTTATGAGAAAAAATATGCAAATGATTTTCCAAGATCCACATGCTTCTTTAAATGGACAAAAAAATATTTATTCTATTTTAAAAGAACCTTTAAAAGTTAATGGAATCATTAAAGACAAAATGGTGGATATTTTTAAAGATTGACAACAAGTTACTTCAAACTTCCATTATACTTTTTTAAGAAGATTCAAAGAGCAAAGATTAGATAACTTAAATAGTACTATTTTTGAAGCTAATGAATATTTTAAAGAATGAGAATTTCACTTTGATGACTTTGCTTCATTTGATCAATTATTTGAATCTAACACATATGAAGATATTTTCAATGCTTACTTTTCATATTTAACAAAAAGACAATTTCACGAATCAAAAGCTATTAATTTTATGTATAAAGGAGTTACTAATTTAAGTAATTTCTATTTCGAAAAACAAAAAGAATATAGAAATGGTGAATTGAGCTATGATGAAAAAGCATTAAGAGAATCAAAAGCAGCATTAGTTAAAGCAGAAGAATTAATCAAAAATTCAAGAGAAAATGTAGCGATTTTGGAACAAATTGCCCAAAAAGAAAAAGAGTTAAATGATTTCCAAACTTCTTGAAAAGAAAAGTGTACTAATTCCAAAAACTACGTAAAAAGCTATATTTATGAATTTAAATCAGAATATTTAATCAATTTAGATAACGCTTTACTTTCAACAGATTACAAAAACTATTCTTTTTTCTACAAAAGAGCAGTTATCAATTTATTTACAAAGGAATTTTTAAAAAATAAATCCTGATCTGGTGATTTAAAAAGTAATTTATTTTATTGATTATCTATCGAAGAAATTGATAAAATGGTTGAATTATTTAATAATCACAATAAACTTTTAATAGAAAAATATGAAAATAAATTTTTAAAAATACCTAACGAAAATAATGAGTTTTGAACTTCTAAAAAAGAATTAAAATCAGAATTACTTGCAGAATTTGCTAATGTTGATTTAGAACACTTTTTAAAAACAGCAGCAGATAAAAAAGTATTATATAAAAACAAAATTAAAGGTATTAAAGCAGAAATTGAAAAACTTAAAAAATCACTTTCAAAAGAAAAACATATTTTAGAAGAAGATAAAGTTAAATTCAATCTTTTACAAGCTATTCATAAGAAAAATAAACATATTTTTAATCACGAATTAGAAGACTTCAAAAAAGATTTTAAAGTATGAGAAACTAACATTAATGCTGAAATTAGCAAACAAGAAAAAGTTATAAAAAGCATAAGTGAAAAACAAAAAGTATTAGATGCAAAATTTGCTGAAATTCACAAAAGATTTTTAGTTTGAATTCACCAAAAATTAATAGCTGATGGATTAAATGCTCACGAAGTAAAAATTCAACTAGAATCATATAAACAAAAAGTAAATGAAAAATATTCATCTCTTAATTCATTTAATTTAGAATTAAAAGTATTAAGAAAAATTTATAATAGAATTACTTATTTACTTGGATTACACAACAACAATCAAAATCTAACAATAACTAAAAAAGTTGTTAAGAAAACTTTATATGATGAATCAATTTATAATGCACTTGAAGAAGTTGGTTTATTAAGACAGTTTGCTTATCGTTACCCACATGAATTTTCTGGTGGTCAAAGACAAAGAATAGTTATTGCAAGAGCATTAATAAGCGAACCAAAAGTTATTATTGCTGATGAACCAATAGCTTCTCTTGATATTTCTATTCAAGCACAAATTGTTAACTTACTAAAAAGTTTAGTTGATAAAAAAGGAATTGGATTAATTTTTGTTGCACACGACTTATCAATGGTTGAATATATTGCTGATAATATTATTATTATGCATCTTGGAAAAATAGTTGAAAGAGGAAAAACAGAAGAAATTTATTCTAATCCAAAACACCCTTACACAATCAACTTATTTAAATCTATTCCAAAAATGTCAAATGCTAACGAACCATTTGAAGCATCTAATTTTGAATTAGATTATTTAAAAGAACAAAATTTCCCTAATGTTATTGAAGAAGAATTAGTTGATAATTCTTCAACACACAAAGTTTATGGAACAAAAAATCAATTGAATAAATGACTAAATAAAAATGAATAAAATTAAATTTTTTTGAAAAAATAAAATAATTAGAAAACTGAGAAAAATAGATTATATTTACTTAGTTTTCTGAATTATTACTTTTACTGTTTTATTTCTCTTAATGACTTTAACATTTAATAAACTTAGTTGATATAAGTCTTTATTTACAATTTCTTTTTTAATATTAGGAGTTACCATCTTAGCTCTTGTTATAAAATGAGGACTTTTTGATATTTATTCTAAAGGAATAAAAAACTGAAACATAAAAAGAGAAAATAAAATATTAAAAGAAAATCAAATGGAAGAAAAAGAATTGATTTCAATTGAAAAATTAAGACAAGACAACAAAGAAAAAAGTTACTTAAATATTTTTATTGGTTTAGTTTGCTTTCTTATTTTATTTATTATTTCTTTACCTTTCATTTTAATGTAAAGCAGTTAATACTGCTTTTTTTATTTTTAACAATTGATATATTACATATTTAATTTTTTAAATAATAGGCCATTTATTATTATAATGTAAATAATATATATGGAAAAAACCTTTATTTTCTCTATTAAAGGGCTTTTTATGTAATTTTATATTATAATTTAAATAATAGAATAGCAAAGTAGGAAAAATGAAACCATTAATATCAGATATATTTAAAGATTTGTTCTTTTTGTCCAAAGACAACAAGAAAGACAATAAAATAAAAGAAATAATAATTCCAAGATTTCAAAGAAAATTTGTTTGAAACGAAAGAGAAGCAAGTAATTTTATTAAAAAATTTATTAATTTTTACAAAGAAGAAAATAATAACACAACTGAAAATAATGATTTATATTTTGGAACTTTTGTAGTTTTAAGGGAAAATCCACAAAAAGATAAAATAAATATCATTGATGGGCAACAAAGATTCTTGACTACTTTTATTTTTTTAAAATCTTTACACGATTTTTTCTTAGAAAAAGAAGATGAAATAAAAGTTAATTTATTAAAGGGAAAATGAGAAGAAAACAAAGTAGCCATTCAAAATAAAGTTTTAAAATTAGATATAAAATTTGAAAACAAAAATTCAAATTCCTTTTTTGATAAAATAAAAAAACCGGAAAATACATGAGATAGAATCACTACTTTAGCAAAAGAGTCACCAAGGGAATATGAACCATTTTACAGTATTTATAATTATTTTTTAAAACTTTTAAGAGAAGAATTTAAAGAAGAGAACAAACTTTATAATTTAATAGAAAAATTTCACAAAGCAAACCAAAATGACGAAAAAAATTTTAATATTGTTGTTTTAATAGTTGAAACCAAAGAAGAAGCAATTGAATGATATAGAGAACAAAATTATATTGGTATTAAGTTAAGGGATTATGAATTAATTAAAAATATTATTTACTCTAACCTTCCAGATAGTCAAATTTTTGAAGATATTTTTAATGATTCTAAAATAGATAATAATGTTTTAGATAGATTCTTTTATCTTTTTGTTAACCACTTAAATTTTGCAAATACAGAACATTATTCAGATTCAAAAGCAGATGAAAAATTCAATGTTTATGAAAAATTTGAAAGTTGATGAAGAGACAATAAACAAGATTACAAAACAAAAGAAAAAATGATCATTGATTATTATGAAAATTTCAAAACTTTAAGATTGATTTGAAATGATGAAAATATTGAAAGAAAATTAAGCACAGAAAAGACAAAAGATATAAAAATTGAATTATTTAAGTTAAAAACTCTTATAAATGAAAACAAAGGTTCTTTATTTTTTTGCTATCTAATTTTAATAGAAATTTGTGACAAAGATAAAGGTGATAAAGATAAATTACTAAACGCTATTAAATTTTTTAACAATTTAATTTCTAGAATTCAAATTTCTAATCTTTCAAGAAACATTAATTGAAAAACTTTATTTTTAAAATTTTATTGAGAAATTAAAAATAGTGGAGATTTTAATTCATTTAAATCAATTTTAAAAGATTATATAGAAGAAGCAAATAAAAAAGAAATTTTTAACATTGATGATGAAATTATAAAAAACTCCTTACTAAATCATTTTTTATACAATAAACAAAATAAAATTGCAGACTTTTTACTGTTTTATGATTTATCATTAGAAGACATTAATAAAAATTACCAAATTGAACACATTTTTGCACAAAATTTAAGTTCGGATAATGAAGGTTTGGAAAGTTCAGAAATCGAAAACATAAGAAGTAATTATTTACATACAATTGGTAATTTAACACTTCTTAATGATAAAACAAATGCTTCGTTAGGTAATTTAAATTTTAAAGAGAAAAAACAAAGTTATATTACTTCTGATTTTAAACTAAATAAATATTTTAAAGAAGTAGATATATGAAATCAAGAAGAAATAGAAAAAAGAACAATTTTTATTTTTGAAAAAAACTTTAAAAACAAATATAAATATTCTCAATTGATTGGTGGAGAAAAAGTTGAAGCAAGAAGTAAAAATATAGAAAATACGGAAAAAATACAGAAAAAAGTTATAGAGAATGATGATTTACCTTCAACTCATTCTTATACAAAATTAAAAAATAAAATTAGTTTAAATGACTTTTCAAAAACTAAATATATTGTTTTTGAAAATAAAACATATGACTTAACTAACAAAAAAGCGAAAGAAAATATTGAAAAAATTTATCAAGATATAGCAGATAATTATTTTGATTTAATTATCCAAAAACAAGAGTCGATTTTAAAATTAGGAAATTTTCTAAAAAACAAAGAAAAAAAAACAAATTCCTACCAATATCATTTATTAAATAAAACCGGTTTATATTTCCATCTTCATGCTTCTAATGAAATTAAGATGATGTATCTTTTCAAATTTGCACAAATTTTAAATTTGGAAAACAAAATAAAATTTCTTGATGAGTTACCAAATAATGATTTAGAGATAAAAGAAAGCAAAGTGATATTAACTAATAAAATTAATAATAATTTTTCAATAATTAATAATTTAAATTTTAAAAGTGTTGAAAACAAAACGATAGAAAAAGACAAAATAAAATTTATTTACTTTAATAATGAATGTTTTGATATGCAAAAAAATAAATTTTATTTAGTGATTCACAAAATTTATAATTATTTATTTGAAAATTTTATTAATGAAATAAATAACAAACAAAAAGAGATTTCGCTTATTAAAAACTTTTCATTTGCAGAGAAAAAAGAAGGAAATAAATATAAATATTCTTCTGTTCCGGGAACAAATTTATTTATATCTTTAGAAGGCGATAAAGAAAGAAGAATGAAACAATTGTTTAAACTATTGCAAGTTCTAAATTTAGATAATTTACTAGAATTACAAATAGAAAAAGATGAAAAATTTGAAAAAATAGTATCTAAGCACATGTTTCATAATAAAAACAAACAAGAAAGTATTAATAAAGAATCTAAAGATGTCAAAACTTATGATAACTCTCATGAATTATTTATGATTAATGAAAACAATTTTAAAAAAATTAATAATGATCAAGTAAGAGATGATAAAGTAAAATACATTATTTTTAAAAATACAAAATTTATTTTTGAAAAGCATTTAAGCATTTTGCTTAATAAAATATATAAGAATATAACAGAAAACCACTTAGAATTAATAAACCAAAAACAAAATGAATGATTAAATTTAGCTAGTCTCTCTACAGATAAAGTTAAACACTCACAACCAAAACGACTCTATGCAAAATTAATTGACAATTTTTATATCTCTCATTCTTTTGATAATGTGACAAAAATTAAGTTATTATATAGATTTTGTAATATTTTAAATTTATCTAGTGAACTAAAAATATTTATAAAAAAATAAAATCAAAACAAAAAAGCAATAACATAAATTTAACATATTTCAATTATGTTAACGCTTACAGTTTTGATTTTTTATTTTCCTGAATTTGGGTTTATGGGTTGCAAAACTGAAGAAAAAAACAAGAATCAAAGTTCTTGTTTAATTATTCTTATAAATCGATATTTTTAACAAATTTAGCGTTTTCTTCAATAAATTCACGTCTTGGTCCAACTTCTTCTCCCATAAGTTGTTCAAATACTTGTGAAGCAATCATAGCATCTTTAATTTGCACTTGAAGCATTTTTCTTACAGCGGGATCCATGGTTGTTTCTCAAAGTTGTTGTGGATCCATTTCTCCAAGTCCTTTGTATCTTTGAATGGAGAATTTACTATCACCTATTCTTTGTAAAATTTCTTCTTTTTGAGCATCATTATAAGCGTATTCATCTTTTTTATTATAAGAAATTTTGTATAAAGGTGGCTGGGCTATGTAGATAAATCCATATTCAATTAATGGTCTAAAGTATCTATATAAGAAAGTTAAGAGAAGAGTTCTAATGTGAGCACCATCAACGTCGGCGTCGGTCATTATAACAATTTTGTGATATCTAAGTTTATTAATATTAAATTCTGGACCAATACCTGTTCCAAAAGCGGTAATTAAAGAAAGGATTTCTTCGTTTTTAAAGACTTTTTCATCACTTGTTTTTTGAGAGTTAATAACCTTTCCTCTTAAAGGTAAAATAGCTTGATAGTGACGATCTCTACCCATTTTAGCACTACCACCAGCAGAGTTTCCCTCCACGATGTAAAGTTCAGCAATTTCAGCATTTTTTGTTGAACAATCAGCTAATTTTCCAGGTAGCGATCCAACTTCAAAAGGATTTTTTCTCTTTGTTGCTTCTCTTGCAGAAGCAGCAGCTTTTCTAGCTTTTTGAGCAAGTAAATTTCTTTCAATGATTTTTCTTGCTTCTCCTGGATTTTCATTTAAGTATCTTTCAAAAACTTCAGAAAAGATTTTATTTACAGCGGGTCTTACGTCTTTATTAATCAATTTACCTTTAGTTTGTCCTTCAAACATAGGATCGCTATGTTTGATGGAAATTACAACAAACATACCTTCTCTTAAGTCTTCTCTTGAAAATTTATCTGTTTCAGATTTTAAAAATTTATTTTCAATTGCATAATTATTTAAAATTCTAGATAAAGAGTCAAATAAACCGGTTTCATGAGTTCCACCTTCTTTGTTATAGATGTTATTGGCATATGTTAAGATTTCTTCTCTATCTTCAGTTACATATTGTAGTGCTACTTCTACATTTATGTCTGTTGATTTTTCTTCGCCTAAATTAAAAATACCTTCAGCATAAATGGATTTTTCTGTAACTTTTTCATATCCTTTAGTTAATTCAGAAATGTAGTCAATAATTCCACCTTCAAAGTGAAATTCCTTTTTAATATTCACTCTTTCGTCTTGAACAATAAATTTTAAACCTTTTGTTAGGTAGGCAGTTTGTTTGATTCTATCAATAACTGTTTCTAGTTTGAATTCATGTTGTTCCATGATTTCAAAATCTGGTTTAAACATAATGGTGGTTCCTGTTTCATCACCACATTCACCAACCACTTTTAAGTCATCAACTTTTTTTCCACCATTTACAAATTCTTGGAAATAAACTTTATGGTCCCTTTTAATTCAAACTTTTAAATTAGAACTTAAAGCATTAACTACAGAAGCGCCAACACCGTGTAAACCACCAGAAACTTTATAAGCACTACTATCGAATTTACCACCAGCGTGAAGAACTGTTAAAACTACTTCTGCAGCAGAAACTCCGTGTTTTGGATGGATATCCACAGGGATTCCTCTACCATTATCACTAACTTTAACATATCCATCTTTAGTTAAAGTTACTTCGATTGTGTTGGCAAATCCAGCAAGTGATTCATCAACTGCATTATCTACTATTTCTCAAATTAAATGGTGTAAAGCAATTATTCCAGTTCCACCAACATACATTCCAGGACGCTTTCTAACAGCTTCTAATCCTTCAAGAGATTGAATACTACTTGCTCCATACTCTTTACTCATAACTACCTCTTTCTTTTTGTCTTATAATTTATTATTAAATTATACTCTTTTTAATCGTTTTTAGAATAAAAAAATCAATGGAAAACCATTGATTAATTTGAATTAGTTTATTTTTTGTGGTTTTTTGCAAATGATGCCATTCTGTTGAATCTTTCAATTCTTCCTGTTGCTCTTGCAAGAGATTTATCTCCAGTAAAGAATGAGTGGCATCCAGAACATACATCAACAGAAATTTTATTTACTGTTGAACCAAAAGTAAATTCAGTTGAACAAGTTGAACATACTGCTTTTACAGTTTGATATGTAGGATGGATATCTTTTTTCATATTTCCTTTCACATAGGAACTTTGTTCCCATATTTTCGTATTCTAATTTTGTTTAAATATATTAAATTAGTATTATAATAATAACATAAATTTTATTAATTAAGGTAAAATTTTAAAAAAAACGAGGAAATATGCACGATTATAAGAGTAACTTTACCAATGCAATGGATTATGGTTATCAAAAGACTAAACTTGTGTGATGAAAAATCTTTTTAATGGGGATTTTAGCATCAGTTTATGTTGCAATAGCTTATGTAGCTTATGTTTATATTTTGTCATGATATGGTAATGATGAATTAAAACAAACAGGTGAATTTCACTTATCTGGCCCAGCTTTATTTGTTGCTTCATTAATTTTCCCAGTTGGTTTGATGATGATTACAATTCTTGGTGGTTCGCTTTTCACTTCAGATACATTAGCAATGCTTGCTGTATTTGATAAAAAAGCACGTTTATACAAGGTTTTTAGAAATTTAGGAATTGTTTTTCTTGGAAATTTAGTTGGAGCTTTAATTTCTGCAGCAATTTTAAGAGGTGCTGCAGCTTTCAAAGCAGAACAACTAAGAGTTATAGAATATTTAATAACTAAAAAAGTTTCAAGTTATTGATGAGAAATTCTGTTTTCTTCAATGTTTTCAAACTTAATTGTTGCTGGAACTGTTTGATCAACTTTAGCAACAAGAGGGGCAATTGGAAAAATTTTCATAATTTTCTTCTTTATTTGATTATTTACAATAACAGGATTTCACCATGTTATTGCTAACTTAATTATTTTTTCATTTGGGTGATTATTTAGCGATATTGAATATGTTCAATATTTTAAAAATGGAAATGAACAAGTTATTTTAGATTGAGCTCATAATGCTATAAATAACGGAGTTATTACAAAAGATTATGTCTTAGCCCACATTATAAATGTTAATGCAGATGGTGTAAAAGGATTTAAAGATACTTTATATAACATAATTAATATAAATTCAGCTCATAAATTATCAGCTTACAATATTGATTGAACACTAAAAGCTTTCTTTGTAAATGCATTACCTGCTTTAGTAGGTAACTGATTCTCTGGAGCAATTATTTTACCTGTATCTTATTGAGCTATTGTTAAATTTAAAGCAGGTAAATACGGAACAATTGATACAGAAATTATTATTGAAGATGAAATTAGAGAAGTTATTAAGAACACAGATGTTGATAATCTTCATGAAGCTGAAAAAATTGCTTATGTTAATCTAAAAAGAAAACAAAAAGAAGAAATTAAAGAAGAATTAAAAAGAGAAGTTTGATTCGATAAATGATTTAGAAAATTTAAAAACAAAAAAAATAACAAAGATAAAAAATAACGACTATAAAAATAAAGTAGGTAAAATTTACCTACTATTTTTTATAAATACACTGGTTTTTCCTTTATAAAAGTAAAATTATAGTTGTAAAGTTATTTTGCTTTCTTCAAGTTTTCTTGTTTTTACAAAAGAATCTTTAAATATTTTTCTTGCAATTCAAGCATCTTCAGTATCATGATATTTATCTTGAAAATAAACAACTTCTTTTATTCCTGATTGTACTATTGTTTTTGCACAATTAGAGCAAGGGAATAAGGAAGTATATAAAATAGAATTTTCTAAAGAAGTAATTGAATTTAAAATCGCATTAATTTCTGCATGTACTACATATGCATATTTAGTTTCTTTAGCGTTTTCACCTTCTCTTTGTCAAGGGAAGTCATCGTCATTTCCAGAAGGCATTCCATTATAACCTAATCCTATAACTCTTTTTCTTTGATTTATAATACAAGCTCCAACTTTAGTATTTGGATCTTTTGAACGTAAAGCACTCAATTTTGTTAATGCCATAAAATATTGATCTCAATTTATTATTTTTTCCATAGTTTATATTATATAGGAAAATAACAAAAAATTAAGAACGGCTCACCCTTCTTAAGATATTAACCTATGAAATAATGCTTTCTGCATCGGAAATATTATCGTACTGAAACATTTAGTTTCGATAATCCTTCATATCAATGAAGAATTATTAACATTATAGCATATTTTTGTTATAAGTCAATAATTTTATTGTAAATTATTAATCAAAATGTCCTTTTTTTAGCGATATGAAAATAATAATTATT
>NZ_JBTGVC010000020.1:0-25402 GCF_054343375.1 Mycoplasma sp. Z386 | reverse complement strand
AATCTCTTACTAAAAAGTAAGCAAGAGAAATTTACACAAAATATCTTACACTACCATTTTTTCAATTTTGTTTTCAATATACTCATCTAAAAAAGAGTTTAAACCAGATTTTTCTTGAATTTCAATATTGTTTATTTTTTCCATTAGTTCTGCTTTAATTTTTTCTTTCATACTTCTCCCTATATATAATTATTATTATAATTCAAATTATTTTTTATAAAAATTTTTTTATTTTTTTGTATGTTTAATAAAAGAAATAAACTAAAAAATAAACAAAATTCAAATAAAAAAAAGTTATCACTACTTTCATAGTAATAACTATAATTTAGTACTCACCTTGCTATATATTGTAGCTATCAGATTTTTTGCATTTTACTTATTATTATTCTCTAAATAAGTTTTATAAAGATCATAATATTTCCGTTCAATGTTCTCTATTTTCAACTCACTCTTGCTTAAACAAGGACATAAATTTGGTTTCTTACCAAAGTTATGTCCTTGTTTATATAGAAATGTTTTTTATGTTTAAAACTGGAAATGTTTTTACAAAGTAAAATAAAATTTTAAAACTTTTAATAAATCTTTAACTTTACAAATATAATTAAATTTTCGCCTTTTAAGTTTTTAAAAAAGCAGTTTTCTTATATAATTAAAATTAATATGGAAACTTCAATGTATAAATCACTAATTTCAATTAAAGAAAAATATAATGAATTAAATAAAATTTTATTAGATGAAAAAACAATGAGTGATATAAAAAAATACACTCAAATTGTTAAAGAAATTTCTTCAATCAAAGACATAGTAGAAACATTTGACAAATATTTAGCATTTGAAAACACTATAAAAGAAGCTAAATTTCTTCTTGCAGAAAAAGATGCAGAAATTATTGCTTTTGCTAAATCTGAAATAACAAACTGTGAAGAGCAAATGCCTATTTTAGAAAAAGAACTTATTATTTTATTATTGCCAAAAGATGAAAATGATGAAAGAAACGTTATTATGGAAATAAGAGGGGCAGCTGGCGGCGATGAAGCAAACATTTTTGCTGGTGACCTTTTTAAAATGTACAATAAATGAGCTGATTCAAATGATATGACAGTAAAGGTTCTTGATTCTACATTTGCTGTAGCTGGAGGTTTTACTCAAATAGTTTTTTCAATTAGTGGTGAAAAAGCATATTCAAAACTTAAGTTTGAGTCAGGAGTTCATAGGGTTCAAAGAATTCCAGAAACTGAAACTCAAGGTAGAGTTCACACTTCAACTGCAACAGTTACTGTAATGCCTGAAGCAGATGAAGATGTTGAAATTGAAATTAATCCAAACGATATTAGAGTAGATACTTTTAGATCTTCTGGTGCAGGTGGTCAATCCGTTAATACAACAGATTCTGCTGTAAGAATAACACACATTCCTACAGGTGTTATTGCTACTTCTCAAGATGGAAGAAGCCAAATAGCCAACAGAGAATTAGCAATGAAAATTTTAAAATCAAGACTTTATGACTTAGAAATTAGAAAAAAACAAGAAGTAGAAGGTGCTTTTAGAAAATTAGCTGGTTCTGGTGCAAGAAGTGAAAAGATAAGAACTTATAATTATCCACAAGATAGAATAACAGATCATAGAATTGGTTTTTCTACATCTTTAAAAAATGTTGTAGCAGGTCAATTAAATCCAATTATCGAAGCTTTATTAGCGGAAGAACAAGCAGAAAAGATTCAAAATGCAGGACTTGAATAAAAGAAGAGAAGCTTTATTACGAGAAAAAATAAGAAATAATTTACCATTAATAATTACTAATGAAGAAGAAAATAAATTAAAAACTTCAATGCCTATTCAACAAATTATTGGTTTTGTTCAAATGGACAGACTAAAATTTTTAATTACAGACGATAAGGTTTTAATCCCAAGATATGAAACAGAAGAAGTTATTAATGAATCTTTAAAATTTTTGAATAAAAATTCTAAAGTTTTAGATATGTGTGCAGGATCTGGTTTTATAGGATTAACCATTTTTGATGAGATAGGTTGTGAAGTGACTTTAGTTGATAATGATGAAAATGCTATAAGTAAAATTTTGACTAATATAAAGGAAAATTGTTTATTTTCTTCAAAAATTAAAGTAATTAAATCTAATCTATTTCAAAAATTAGATCCGAATGAAAAGTATGATTTAATTATTTCTAATCCCCCATATATACCTGAAAATATAAAACTGGATCACTCTGTTTTAGAATGAGAAAATCACAATGCATTATTTGCAAAAGAAGATGGAAATTACTTTTATAAAAAAATTATTAATGATGGTAAATCTTTTTTAAAAAAGGAAGGAATTCTTATATTTGAAATTTCAGATTGAAATTTAGATTATTTTAAGTCTCTTGAAAATTTAAATATAGAAATAAAAAAAGATATTAATCAAAAAAACAGAATAGTTATAATTAAAAAAGGAGAAAAATGATAGCTTATATAATAACTTTCTTAGCAATTCTTGTAGCAACAATTTTAACAATTTCAATCACTTTTATTAGATATAAGAACATAATTAATTTAAAAAATGTAGATTTAAAATTATGAAAAAAATTTCTTATTACAAATAAAAAAATTTCTTATTTTGATATTATCTATTTATTTTTTGAAATTATTTGTTTAATATTTGGAATAGGTTTTTTGATTATTGATTTTTTTAATTCTAAAACTTTTAATATCAATGTTATATTATTTATTGTTTCTATTGCTTATATTTTGTTTTTAACTTTTATTTCATTTATAGTTTATAAAATAAAATTAAAAAAAGAAAAGAAAAAAGCAAACTGAGATCAAATTGAAGTAAATCAAAATGACTTAGTTTATTTTGAAAAATATTTAAGTAAAGATTTTTATTTTGAAGAAAATGAAGTCGTTGAATTTTACAAAAAAGAGGAAAATATTTCTTTTAAACTTTTAAATTATATAGATCAAAACAAAATAGATTTTAATGAAAAAATAAAAGATGAAAAAGAAAAATTTATTAATATAATAACTTGTACTTTTTGATTTTATAATAGACTATACTTTGGAAAATCTTACATAAAAGTTAATGATACAAAAATTTATAAAAATGATAAAGATTTTTATCCTTTTATTCTTTGATATTCAATAAATTTTTATTTAAATAAGAATTGAAATAATTAATCAAAATTAGCAAACTTTCAAAAAGGAAGTTTGCTTTTATCTTGAAAATAAATAAAGAAGTTTTATTGCATTTATTCAATTTTTTTAAAAAAATAAAATATAATTATTTATAAATTAATAACTAAGGAGAAACAATGAAAAAAATAAGAACTAGATATGCACCAAGTCCAACAGGATATCTCCATATAGGTGGAGCAAGAACAGCTTTATTTTCATACTTATTTGCTAAGCATTATAGTGGAGAATTTGTTTTAAGAATTGAAGATACTGATGTTTCGAGAAATGTTGAAGGAGGAGAAGAATCACAATTAAATAATCTAAAATGATTAGGTATTATTCCAGATGAATCACCAATAAATCCTAATTCAAAATACGGAAAATACAGACAAAGTGAAAAACTTGATAGATACAATGAATTAGTAGATTGATTAATTTCTAAAAACCTTGCTTATAAAGCATATGATACTTCAGAAGAATTAGATCAACAAAGACAAGAACAAGAAAAACAAGGAATTTTCAGCTTTAGATATGATAGAAATTGGCTAAAAATTTCTGAAGAAGAAAAAGAAACAAGAGAAAAAAATAAAGAATATTCAGTAAGATTAGCTCTTAAACCTAATAAAGATTACGCTTGAAATGATATTGTAAGAGGACAAATTTCTGTAAATTCAAACGATATTGGTGATTGAGTAATAAAAAAATCTGATGGATTTCCAACTTATAATTTTGCAGTTGTAGTTGATGATCATGATATGGAAATCACCCATGTTTTAAGAGGTGAAGAACATATTACAAATACACCTAAACAACTTGCGGTATATGATGCTTTTGGTTGAGAAACACCAAAATTTGGACACTTAACAATAATTACTAATATGGAAGGAAAAAAACTTTCTAAAAGAGATTTAAGTTTAAAACAGTTTATTGAAGATTATAAAAATGAAGGTTATATTTCTGAAGCTATTTTTAACTTCTTAGCATTACTTGGATGAACAAGTGAAGATGCACAGGAAATCTTAAGTCACAAAGAATTAATTGAAAAATTTGATGAAAATAGATTGTCTAAATCTCCTTCAAAATTTGATATTAAGAAAATGGAATGATTTTCTAAACAATATATGAAAAATCAAAGCAACACTATTTTAAAAGAACAATTACAACTAAATAGTGATTCTGATTGAAATGAATTATTTGTAGAAACATATAAACAAAGTGCTGCTACTTTAAATGAAATTAAAAATAATTTAAGAATTTACAAGTTTCCAAAAGATTTAACAGAAACATTTATAAAGGAAAACCCTATAAATTTAGAAGTTATTTTTGTTTTTTACAGTCATTTAAATAATTTAAATTTTTCAATTGATAATATTCAAAAAGCAATAGATTTAACAAAAGAACAAACAAAATTATCTGGAAAGAATTTATTTTTACCAATTAGAATTGCTTCCACTCTTGAACAACATGGACCAGAATTAGCAAAAAGTATTTATTTATTTGGAGAAAACATTATTAAAGAGAGATTGAAAAAATGACTATAAAATTTGTTTCAACAATTATCAAGGATGATGATAAAAAAGTAATTGAATTTATTTCTCCTTTAGAATTAGATAAATGAGAAGAATTTGATGCATTTATTTTTAAAGATCCAAATACAAATATTGCTATAAGAATTGAAGTTTCAAAAAACAAAGTTAATATTTTTCAAAGTCATGCAACTGTTAATTTAGAGTTAAATAAAGAAAAAGTATGTCCTTTTAAAACTGAATATGGTGAGTTAGATTTCATTTATAAAATGACAAAATTAGAAAGAGAAGAAAATTTTATTTCCTTTTATTACGATTTATTTTCTGCTAAAGAAGAATACATTTCAAGTTTTCAAATAGAATTATTTATAAATAGATAAAATGAAAAAATGAATTAAATGATTTTCTTTTCTTTCTTTACCTTTAGTTTTTACTTCATGTGGTTCAAAACAAACACATCAAGAACCTATTACAAAACAGACACAACAGGAACAACCGTCAAAAGAGAATATTAACTCTTCTATTCCAAGTAACGATGAAAAAGGACAAAAAGAATACAAAAAAAATAATGATTTAAACAAAAAAACAGATAATAATCAAGAATTATGATTTGATAAAATAAGAATTGGTCATTGAAATATTTTAAATCACACTGGAAAACAAGATTGAAAAAATGAAGCAATAGCAAAAATTATTAATCATGAAAATCTTTCCTTAGTTGGTTTAACTGAAGTTACAATTGATAATGAAAATAATGAACTTGCTGTTTCTAAAATAATTGAAAAATTAAAAGAATATGATCCTGATGGAGATTGAAAATATTTATTAAGTCCTAAATTATTTGGTAAAGGTAAAGAATCACAGCAAGAATATATAGGTATAGTTTATAAAAATAAATTTTTAGAACCAATTCCATTTGCTGGATATCAAAACAATAAAAACCCTTATTTAGGAATTCCTTATCCAAACCCAGAATTTACTTCTTACTTTAATAAAAAAGAAAAAACCGTTTATGCAAGACCACCATATGGAGCACATTTTAGAGTTAAAAATCAAAAACATAATGATTTTACCGTAGTATTCTCTCACTTTGATTCTCCAGGACAAAAAAGAGGTGTTGAACCAGCAGCGAGCGGTTATTCCGGTCAAGGTCAATTTGAAATAAATGAAGCTAAAGAGTTAAAAAATGTTTTAAATTGATTTGATTTACAAGATGGCAAAAATAACGATATTTTCTTTATGGGAGATACAAATATAAAGGAAAATAACGGAGCAAAAGCATTTGATTTAACAATTAAAGCAGGTTATAAAACATTACTTGATTGAAATTTAGAAACAAGTCTTGGTAAGACTAATAAGTGATCACAACCATATGATAAAATCCTTTATAAAGGTGATTTAAAAACTTCTAACGCTCAAAGATTTGATATATTTTCTGTTTTTGAAAAAAATATTATTGAAGAAAAAGAATGAAAGAAAAAAGTTGATAAAAAACCTTCAAAGGATACCTTACAAAATTGAATTTTAAAAATTAGCGATCACACTTTAGTTTATACAGATTTAGATGTATCAAAAGATGATATAGATGAATAATAATATACAAAATTTTAGCACTCTAATATAAAATGTGCTAAAATTTTATTTATGAAAAAAAGAGATTATTATGAAGTATTAGAAATAAATAAAAACGCAACGGATAAAGAAATAAAAATAGCTTATAGAAAATTAGCTATGAAATATCACCCAGATAAAAATAAAGAAACAGATGCAGAAGAGAAATTTAAAGAAGTAAATGAAGCATATGAAGTTTTATCAAATCCAGAAAAAAGAGCACAATATGATCAATATGGTCATGATGCTTTTGATCCAAATGCACAAGCAGGTTTTGGTGGATTTGGAAATTTTGGTGGATTTAGCGGATTCAGTGACTTTTTTGGAGATATTTTTGGTGGATTTGGCAGAAGAAAATCAAGAGAAAATTATCCAGAAGATGGTTCAGATTATAAAATTGAATATTCAATAAGTTTTCTTGAATCAATTTTAGGAACAAGTATAAAGAGAAAATTCGATAAATATAGCACATGTAATAATTGTCACGGTAGTGGTGCAAATTCTACAGCAGATATTAAGAAATGTAGTACTTGTGGTGGAACAGGAAGTGTTACAAAAGTTATTAAAACACCTTTTGGAGCCATTCAAAATAGTGCAACTTGTTCTGATTGTTCCGGTAAAGGGAAAAGAATTCAAAAATTATGTAAATTATGTTCCGGTAAAGGAATTGTAAAAGAAAGTAAAGAGTTGACAGTTTCTATTCCTGCAGGTATTAAGGAAGGGCAATCTGTAGTTTTAAATGGATATGGTGGTCCCGGATTAAATGGTGGGCAAAATGGAGATTTATATATAGAAATAACTGTTAGAGATCATATACATTACACAAGAGTTGGTGATGATATTCATTTAACTGTGCCAGTTTCTGTAATTGATATTATTTCTGAAAATCTTATCACAATTCCAACACCATATGGAAATGAAGAGATTAGAATGAATAATTCTTATAAATCAGGTGATGTATTAACTGTAAAAAATAAAGGTTCTAAAAATCCAAAAAATAATTCTTATGGAAACTTAAAAATTCACTTACAATTATATGTTCCAAAATTATCAAATTCAGAGAAAAAAGCAATGGAATCAATTTTTTCAGGTGTAAAAGATGATCGAAAAAATAAATGATTGAAAGATTTTGATTAATGAATGAAATTGACAAATATAAAGATGTATTTATTACTACAACGGATACCGTTGTTGGCATAGGTATTCCTGTAAAAACAAAAAAAATAGATCTTTTATATGAACTTAAACAAAGAGATATAAATAAAAAAATAATAATTTTAGTTGCTTCTATAGAACAAGCAAGAGAATTTTGAGAATGAAATTCACAAGCAGAAGAGTTGGCTAAGAAATTTTGACCCGGAAATATAACTTTAATTGTTAATAATCAAGGTTTTAGAATGCCAAATCAAAAGGGATTACAGGCATTTTTGGAAAAAACTGGTCCTTGTTGAGTAACGAGTGCAAATATTTCTGGTCAAAAAAATTTAACTATAAAAGAAGCACAAAAAGTTTTTAATAAAATAAAACAAGTTTATAATTTTGGAGAAGGAAGCAACGAACCTTCACAAATTATAAAAGTAGAAACATTGGAAAGATTAAGATAGTATGGAAAAAATTAGAGTAGCATTCGCAAGTGATCATGCTGGTTATGATTTAAAAGTAAAAGTTTTAGAATATGTAAAATCCAAAGGATACGAAGTAGAAGATTTAGGCCCTTTTAACGGAGTAGAATCAGTATCCTATGCAACATATGGTAAAAAACTTGGAAAATACTTACAAAGCAAAAAAGCAGACATAGGAATGGGTTTTTGTGGAACAGGACTTGGAATTTCATATGCTTTAAATAGATTCAAAGGAGTTAGAGCAGCAAGAATTACAAATGTTAACGATGCTTATTTAGCAAAATTACACAATAACGCAAATGCAATTGCTTTAAGTGGTAGATTTACAACTTTTGAAGAAGCAAAAAAAATGGTCGATGAGTATTTTGAAACTAAATACGAAGGCGGAAGACATCAAGCAAGAATTGATGAGTTAGATAAATTAGATTAATTTTAATTTAAAAAAAGCAAAATATGGTAAAATTTTAATTGCAATATTTATATTGCCTTAGTGGAAGAGAAATCGTTATTACCACCAAGAGAAAGAAAGGAAGCTCGCAATGGCAAAAGAAATAGTTCGTGTTGCTAAATTGCAATTTAATGCTGGACAAGCTAAACCTGGTCCTGCATTAGCTGGTTTAGGTATTGTTATGCCTGAATTTACAAAGCAATTTAACGATCAAACAAGAGATAGAGGGAGCGAACCAGTTCCTGTAGCTATCACAATATATAAAGATAAATCATTTGATTTTAAATTATTCACTTCACCTGCTTCATATAAAATTAAACAAGCAGCTAAAATTCAATCAGGTTCTTCAAATTCTAAAACTAAAATTGTTGCTACAATTACTTTAGAACAATTAAAAGAAATAGCACAATACAAATTAGTTGATTTAAACACAGATTCATTGGATAAAGCTATGCAAACAATTGCAGGAACAGCTAAAAATATGGGTGTTTTAGTTGAAGGTTGAGACGATGTTGTGGCTGCTAAAAAAGAAGCTGAAAAACAAGCTAAAGCAAATGCAAAAGCTGCTGCTTCAGCTGCTAAATTAGAAGAAGATGCAAAAGCTGCTGCAGAAAATAAAGGTTTTGTAGATGCAGAAGTTATAAAAGAAAAACAAGAAAGTGAAGAAAACTAATATGAGAAAAATTGGTAAAAAACTTCAATCTGCAAGAGAACTTGTAGAAAAAGATAAAGTTTATTCTTTAGAAGAAGCAATGGAGTTAGTAAAGAAAACTTCATATGCAAAATTTGATGCATCAGTAGATTTAGCAATTAGATTAAATTTAGACACAAGAAAAGCAGACCAACAATTAAGAGGTGCTGTTGTATTACCTAACGGAACAGGAAAAAATATTAGAGTTTTAGTAGCAACAGATAATCCTGATATGCAAAAATCTTCAAAAGAAGCAGGAGCAGATTTAGTTTATACAACAGGTGAATTAGAAGAAGCTTTAAAAAATGATTTATTTGATTTTGATGTAATGGTAGTTGATCCAAAAATGATGCCTGTTTTAGGTAAATATGGTAAAAAACTTGGACCAAAAGGATTAATGCCTAACCCAAAAACTGGAACAGTTACTCCTACACCTTCAAAAGCTGTAGAAGAACTTAAAAAAGGTAAAGCAAACTATAGAGCAGATAAATCTGGTATTGTTCACTCATTAATTGGAAAAACTTCAATGAGTGCACAAGCATTAGCAGAAAATGCACAAACATTAATTTCATTAATTAAAAAATTAAAACCAAGTGTAGTTAAAGGTGCATATATTTTAAACTTAACAGTTTCTGCTTCTATGGGACCTTCAATTAAAATCAAGTTTGATTAATAATATACAGAAATTTCCTATAAATTAGGAAATTTTTCTTTCTTATTTTTTTAAAAATACATTATAATAATTGATATGATTCAATGATTCCCAGGCCATATGGCAAAAGCGATGAAACAAATACAAGAAAAGCAAGTTTTAGCAGACTTGTTTTTAATTGTTTTAGATGGTAGAGCTCCAATAAGTAGTTACAATGAAGAATTTGATAAAATATCTCCTTCTAAACCTAGGTTGTTTGTAATTACAAAAAGCGATATGTCAGATAAAAGCAAAATAAATAAAATTTTATCAAGATTTAATAGTGAAAATTCAAAAGTAATTTTTGTTAATTTAAAAGAAAATAGCAGCAAAAAAATAATTTTAAAAGCTATTAACGAACGATTAGAAGAGAAGAGAAAAAAAGATTCTGCAAAAGGTTTACTAAAACCACGATTAAGAGTTTTTATTATGGGTGTTCCTAATAGTGGAAAATCTACATTAATTAATTTAATTTCAAATGCAAAAACTAAAGTTGGAGATATGCCAGGAGTAACAAAAGGACAACAGTGGATAAATGCAGGTGATATACAATTATTAGATACTCCTGGTATTTTATGACCTAAATTTCAAGATGAATTAATAGGGATTAAGTTGGCTATAATTGGTTCAATTAAACCTGAAATAATACCAAAAAAAGATTTTTTTAATTTCGGTTATAAACTTCTTTCTGAATATTATCCAAATAAAATTATCGACTTAGGTTTAAATCCTTCAACAGATGAAACAGAAATTTATAATAATTTATACAAACTAGGCAAAATTAAACTTTTTTTAACTAAAAATAATCAACCAGACTTAGAAAAAACTATGCAATGATTTATAATATATCTACGAAAACTTACAAATGTTACATATGATTAGAAAGGGACTATGAATAATAAATTACTTGTTTTAGTTCAAGATGATTTTCAAGATTTTGAATTAACTGCTGTAACTACAACTTTAGAAAGAGCAAAAACTTTTTCAGAAATAATTTTTTATAACAATAATGAGTCAAGAGAATATATAGGGCAACATAAAATTGTAAAAATACAAACTAAAAAAGAAATTGATTTAAGTGAATTTTCAGCTATTTTTATTCCAGGTGGTAAGGGAGCAACTTATTTAAGAAAAGATCTTAAAAATTTAAATATAGTTAATCATTTTTTAGAAAATAAAAAATGAATTTTTGCTATTTGCGATGCACCTAACGCCCTTTTTGAAACAAATATTTTTGATGATAAAACCGAATATGTAGGTTTTCCAAATCAATCTAAAAAAGGGAAAAAATTCCAAGACAAAAACATAGTGCATTTTGATAAAATCATAACTGCTAAAAGTGCTTTTTATTCATTGGAATTTTCACTAAAAATAATTGAAATTATTCAAGGACCTGAAGTTAAAAAACAAATTTTAAAACAACTAACAGGATAAAAAATAAACAGAATTTTTATAGTTTTAAATTAAAATATTTTAATAGGATAACTATCGATAAGAAATACGAAAATTTAATTTCAATATTTTCTTAAAAAACCAAAAAGTGTCAAAAATATTAGGAAAATTGCCCTATTTTTCCTAATTTTTTCCTTTTTTTATGATTTTTTTAAAAATATTTAAAAATTATAATGGGTAGAATATTAAAAAATTACCCAAAAAAGGAGAAAAAAATATGGCAAAATTACATAGAATCATTACTTTCGTAGAGAAAAGAAAATTTATGGAATTAATTATCTTAATGCATAATAAATTAAAACTAGAACAAAGTTTAGAAATAAATTTAGATCCAAATAATCAAAACAAAATTATTGCTGAAAAACCAGTTTCTATTTTCGAAAAAATAATGGACTTAATTGAACCAGAATATTCTTATATTTTAAGAAAAGAATTTCTTGAAAATAACAAAAACTGATTTAAAAAACATTGATCAAAAAGTACATACTATAAAAATATTAACAAAGCAATCGACAGATTCTTATTTTACTTATATGGACAATATCCAGCATCTATCTGAGTATAAAGAAATAAATGAAATAGAATCAGTTTTTGAAGTTAAAAAAAGTAAAATCATTTCTAAAAATACACCAATGGGTGAAAGACATTTTATAGAAATAAAAAGAAACATTATTGATGACACATTTTCAATTAAATCTACATATTTTTCTAGAAATCAAAAGAAAGTAGAATTTAGTATCCAATTAAATAACCAACCTTTAGATTTTTCTGTAATTAAAGAGATAAATGAGGAATCTTATGAAAATTTTATAATTCCGTTTTTGGAATTTAAAAAAAATACTTTTTCAGATATTAAAACTTTAAGTTTAGTTAGTTCAATAGAAAATAAGAAAGAAGATCCTTTGATTGTAACTCAATTAAAATTAGTTAAAAATCCACTTTTACAAAAAGATTTTTTTGTAGATGATAGTATTAAATTTAAATCAGTAAAAGCTCTTAGAACTTCAAGTTTTTCAAACACTATAAATGATAAATATCAAAATTCTTATGATAAATTACTTTATAACAATTTAGTATTTTATCCTACAAAACTAAAAGTAGGAGAATACAACGAAACGTTATTTGATGTAGTTGCATATAACGATGCATATAATGAAGAACTTATAGAAAGAGATTTAAATTTAAAACCTAAGTTTGTTGAAAACTTACCAATCGAAAATCAAGAAAAACTAAATTTATATTTTGAAAAAAATGATAAAGTTGAGTTTATTAATGGTAAAAAAGTTATAGGAAAAATCAAAATTGTAGATAATACATATTATGATTTTGAGAAAAAAACCACTGTAAAGGGCATAAATAGTTATTCTAAGCGAGGTTTTATTATTCCCTATAATTTCTCAGGAGAAATCTTTCCACGCATTAAAATTGATATAAATAAAGATTTCGAAGACATCACTTTGAGTTATAAACAAAAAATTAAACATAAATTTTTAGATAAAAATGATGGAAAAGTAAAATTTTATATTTCTAGTTATAAAGAACCTAGAATTTCAGAAGTGGATCATTATCTAATAAAAAATAGTCAATTTAAATTTTTATTAGATACTACAATTACTCTTGATGGATTAAAAAAATTATACAAAAAAGATGAAGAAGAAATTGTCGAAAATAAAGGAAATTCTCTTTAAAAAGAAAAAAATAATTTTATACTCTTCTCTTTCTGTTGCTTCTGTTATTGCTATAACTATCCCAGTTATATATTTAGCTTTAAAAAGCGAAGATTCTTCAAAAAATAAAAAAATTACAAATAATAACGAATCATTTTTCTTAACTGAAAATGATATTTTCCCAGAAGTTGATGCAAGAGAATATTATGATTATATTGAAATTGAAAATGGAGAACCTGTAATAAATGATAAAATGATTTCTTTTTTTATAACAGATATTATAAAAAGACTTGGTGTGTCTTATGGTGATATAAAGTTCAATTACAAATACGAAAATAAAAAAAGTGTTTTAGTAGAGTTTATTTGGATTAATGAAGATCAAAAAGTTTATAAAAATTATCATTTAAATATAGAAAATAATGATATATAATTTATTTTATGAAAGATTTCGTTTTTGAAAAATTAAAAAAAATTACAAATAAAAAATTCACTGAAGAAAGTGATATTTTTGAAATTGGAGTTGATTCTCTTGACTTAGTTGAAATGATAACAGATATTGAAAGTGAATTATCAATATCTATTTCAGATGAAGAATTAATGAAAATATCAAAAATAAAAGACGTTATAGTTCTTTTAGAAGAAAAGAAACAATAAAATACATTATAAAATGTCAAATAAAAAAGTTATATTACATATTGATATAGATTCTTTCTTTGTGTCTGCAGAGAGAAAGAATAATAAACTTTTAGAAAAAAAAGAAATTGCTATAGCTTACAATAGAAAAAATTCTATTGTTGTTTCGTTGTCTTACGAAGCGAAAAATAAAGGTGCTAAAGTTCCTTGATTATTGTCAAAAGTAAAAGAAATAATTCCAAATATAGTTGTTGTGGAACCAAACTATAATTTATATTTAAAAGAATCTGAAAATTTTTTTGATTTTTTAAAAAGAAAATATACAAAAAAAATTGAAATCATTTCTATTGATGAGTGTTTTATGGATGCTACTGAATTAGTTAAAAAATTTAATAACAATTTAAATTTTATGATTTCTTCTATTCAAAATGATGTAAAAAAATTTTTAGATTTGCCTATTACAATTGGTGTTTCTTATAATAAATTTTTGGCAAAAATGGCAACCAATTTAGCTAAACCATTTGGTTTAAAAATATTAGAGCAAAAAGATATTAAAAAAGAAATTTTACCATTATCAATCGATAAATGTTATGGTATAGGAAAATCTTCCTATATCAAATTTCAAAATTTAAAAATTTATACTATTGAAGATTTTTATAAAAAAATAAAAAAAGATTTAGCAATAAATCAAAAGGTTCATAAAAGAGATTTCGATCTTTTAAATAATTTAGAAAACAACGGTGATGATTTTGTAAATTATAAGTATGAAGAACCTAAAGGAATTTCACAACAAATATCTTTTGATGCTGATAATTGGGTTACAGAAAGAAAAGTTTTATTAGAAAGTATAAAACATATTTCCAGAACAATTTGTTCTAATTTACAGAGAAAACAATTATTTTCAAAAAATTTATTTTTAGTGATTTATACAGATTTAGAAAAAAAATCCAAAAAATTGACTCTTTCTAATTTAACAAATAATGAAGAAGTTGTTTATAATCATTTAAGCAAAATGCTAGATCAAATATGAAATGAACAACCAGTTAAATTTATCACTTGTGGTTTTAATAATTTAGTTGCAAGTTTCTCACAAATAAGTATAATTGAAGAAGAAGGAGAAAATAAAAAAATTCAAAATTTAATAACAAAATTAAATAATAAATTTTATAAAAAAACCTTTATGTCATTATCTGAACATAAAGATAATAAAATTAAAAATAAAGAAACTACTTATAAAGGTTTTGGTGTAAAGAAATAGTTTATTTATGCTTTATTTTGGTTGATTTTTCTTTTAATAACAACACTATTTGTATTGTATAAATTATCATTGCAATTGCTTGAACAATTAAAATGTAAATTATATCTACTTTTGTTATTAATCCTGTTGAAAAACCAATGATGAATCAATAAATTTCTCAGCTAAAATTAATTAAAAACCCTAAAATTAAAGTAATAAGAGATAAATCTTTAACATTTCTTGTTTTGATAATCATAAATGTTTGTGGCGCAAAAGCAAAAGAGGTTCCTGATGCAGCAGCTATTCCAAAAATAGCATCAGCAATTGAGTTCAATTTTCACCCGTTGTGATATGCAATCGAAGCAAAGCAAATTACTCCTATATTATATATTGTTGATAAGAAAATAAAAGGTTTATAAAATTTTGATTCTCTATACTTTAAAAATAAATTAATAGTAATTGTTAAAAGAACTAAAGAAAGTAAATTGGCAACTACTAATTGAATTTTTTTAAATTCAAGTAAAGAAGCATAAATTGATCATAAAGTAACCCCAAAAAAGAAAATAAAGAAACTTAATAAATTAACTTTCCCGCTTTTTTCTTTAAAAGTCTTTATTAATTGCGGAACTGCAAAAGCAACCGTAAAAATAACTCCAAATCAACCGAAAATTTCTCCAAAAATTTCTGTCATTAAATTGTGCCTTTCTAGTTTTAATGTTTTTACCTTATGAAATTTTATCATTTATTGCATTATTTTTTTAAATAAATGAAAATTAAATCAGTTTCTTTTTTTAATATATTAAATAATTTATTAGTTTTTTATTAAAAAAGTATTAAAATTTAAATAAATAAATTATAAGTTGGTGAATAATGGAATATAAATATAAGAGAATTTTGTTAAAACTTTCAGGAGAAAGTTTAGCAAATAAAGAAACTAGGTTAGCAATTGATAATAACATGGTAAAAAAAATTGCAAAACAATTAAAAGAAGTTATTAAAATGGGAATCGAAGTTGCTGTTGTTGTTGGTGGCGGAAACTTTTGAAGGGGAGCTTCAGCTGAAAAAAACGGAATTTCCAGAAATAGAGCTGATTATATAGGGATGCTTGCAACTGTGATGAATGGTTTAGCATTACAATCAGGTTTTGAACAGGAGGGTTTATCTGCAAGAGTATTGTCTTCTATAAACTTTGATAAAAGAGTTTCAGAATACTATATTAATGAAAAAACAGATAAATATTTATCACAAAAAGAAATAATAATTTTTGTTGGAGGAACAGGAAGACCATTTTTTACAACAGACACTGCAGCCACTTTATTTGCTTCAGAAATAAATGCTGATGTAATATTAGTTGGTAAAAATAATGTTGCAGGAGTTTATGATTCAGATCCAAAATTAAATCCTAATGCACAATGATTTGAAAAAATAACATATGATGAAATTTTAGAAAGAAATCTAAAAGTAATGGATTCTACATCCTTTTCTATGGCAAAAGATAATAATATTGAGCTTATAGTTTTTAACATAAATGAAGAAAATTCAATTTTAAGAGCTATAACTGGAGAAATAAAACATACAAAGGTAATTAATTAATATGGAATTAGATTTATATTTATTAGAATTTGAAGAAAAAACAGAAAAAGTTATTGATAATTTTGAAAGACAATTAACTAAAATCTCTACAGGACGGGCAAATCCGCAATTAGTAGCATACATAAAAGTTAATTATTACGATACATTAACTCCTATTGAACAATTAGCATCAATTTCAGTGCCACAACCACAACAATTGTTAATAAAACCATTTGACATTTCTTCTGTTAAAGAAGTTTATGCAACATTAGTAGCACATAATTTAAATATTCAAGTAACTAATGAAGGACATCAAATAAGATTAACTTTTCCGCCTTTAACTACAGAAAGAAGAAGAGAACTAGTTAAAAGTTTATCTAAAACAATTGAAGAAGCAAAAGTTGGAATAAGATTAATAAGACAAGAAATAAATAAAGATGTTAAAAAAGATGAAGAATTAAGCGAAGATGAGCAAAAAAGATATTTAGAAGTTATTCAACAAAATGTTGATAAAAAAATTGATTTAATTTCTAAAATAGCAGATGAAAAAGAAAAAGATTTAATGACTATCTAAAGAATATTATGAAAATAGAAAATAAATGAAATTGCCTTCTAAAAAATAAAATTTTAGTAAGAACAATTGTGGTATTATTGATTTTTTTAATTTTATTTCCAAGTTTTTTTTCAATTTATTTTTTGGGAATTGGTGGAAGAATTTTTGGTTTACTCTTTTTTATTGTTTTAAGTTCTTATGGTTCATACGAAATTCTCAAAAATTTTAAAATTAAAAAGTTGATATTCATTCCTTTAATTGTTTTATCCAATATGACTTACTTTTTATCTATAGATAATTTCTTATCAATAGTTAAAGATGGTATAAATCATTTTGAAGATTTAATTTCTTATCTAACATTAGATTTAGAAACTGGAATATTTTTAATTTCTTTATTTATTTTGCTTTTAATTATTAGTTTTATTGATAAAGAAACACAAAATGTTTTTAACTATATATTAATTTATTTAGTACTTTCTTCAATTTCTTTATTTGGAAAATATTTATTTATTTTTAATGTTTATAGTGTTTATGCTGTTCTTATAATTGGATTTATTGCAGGAATTTCCGATACTTTTGGTTTATTTGGGGGTTCTTTACTGGGCAACAAAATTTTTAAAAGAAAATTAGCACCAAAGATTTCGCCTAAAAAAACTTGAGAAGGAGCAATCATTTCTGTTTTATTTTCTGGAATTTTTACTTTTTGTTGTTTATATTTTAGTTCCATTTTTCCTTTTGCAAACAATGAAAAAATAATTTTTGCATTAGTTATGTCATTGATTTTACCAATTGCTTCGATTCTAGGAGATTTATTATTTTCATTAATAAAAAGACATTTATCTATAAAAGATTTTTCAAATTTATTGCCCAATCACGGCGGGATAATGGATAGATTTGATTCAACATTTTTAGTTCTTTTTTGTTTGGTTATAGGAATTTTAATAATTAATATTTTTTAGGAGAAAGATGAAAAATAAAAAACAAAGATATTTATTTGCTTTGGACTTAGATGGTACAGTTTTAGCAAATTCAGCAACTGGAGAAATGCATCCAGACACAATAGAAGCAATAAAATTAGCAAAAAGTCAAGGGCATGTAGTTTGTATAATAACTGGTCGTCCATGAAGAAGTACTAAACCAATTTATGAAAAATTAAATTTAGACACAGTTGTTGGTAATTACAATGGTGCTCATATTCATAATCCTGTTGATGACTTTTTTATTCCACAAATTCATTATCTAAATTTAAACGAAATGCTTTATATTTTAGGGGATAAAAGGGTAAAAAAAGAAATTTCTAACATTGCAATTGAAGGACCAGGTTGAGTTCAACTTAAAAAAAGAGATGAGGCTTTAGAGAGAGTTTTTGGATTTAGTGATTCTTTAAAATTTACTGTAGGAATTAATTTAAATAAATTACCTTTAAAACCAACAGGAATTGTTTTTGATGTAAAAGAAACCACTGATGTATATGAATTAAAAACCTATTTAGAAAGAAAATTCGGAGATTTAGGGGAATTTTCTTCTTGATCAAAAGGTGAAGGTTTAACACCTGTATTTGATATTACTTCAGTTGGAGTTAATAAAGCTAAAGTTGTTTCTTTATTAATGAGATATTACGATATAGATGTAGATAATACCATAAGTATTGGTGATGGTTATAATGACGTTTCGATGTTTCATGTTACAAATGTTGCAGTTGCTATGGGAAATAGCGAACAAAGAATTAAAAGAATTGCAACAGTAGTCTTGAAAAAAACAAATAAAGAAGGTGGTGTAGGACACTACATTAAAAAATTTTTAAAAGATCCAAGTAAAGAAAAAGAAAAAAGCAAAAAAATAAGAGAATCTAGAAATAACAAAGAAGCAGAAATAACTTAAAATGATTGATGGAAAAATCGGCTGTGATGAAACTGGAGTGGGTGATTATTTAAGTCCATTAGTCGCTGCTGCAGTTTTAATACCTAAAGAAAATTTGGAAAAAATTTCTTTATTAAATATTAAAGATTCCAAAAAAATAACAGATTCTAAAATTATTGAACTTACTCCTAAAATAAAGGAAAATTGCTATTTTTCAATCAGTTTTTTAAGTCAAAAACAATATAACTATTTATCTAAATTTCTGAATGCAAATGAATTAAAAATGTTGTTACATTTACAAAATATAAATAAACTAGAAAAAAAATATACAGCAAATGAAGTTATTATTGATCAATTTTCTACAACAAATTCCATTAATAAATATATTAATAAATTAGTGAATTCATCACTACAAGTTACAACAATTAAATCTAAATTGAAACTAGAAACAAAAGCAGAAGACAAATTTTTAGAAGTTGGCTGCGCTTCAATTATTGCAAGAGAATTTTTATTGCAAAAAATGGAAGACCAAAACCAAAAATGAAACTTTAAATTTTTATTAGGTGCTACTAAAGATGCAAAAAAATGTGCATTTGAATTTGTAACAAAATACGGATTTGAAAATTTAGATCAAGTAGCTAAAATTAACTTCAAAATTACAGAAGAAATTAAAGAAAATTTATAAGCTTTATAATGAAAAAGGGCAAAAAAACACAATTTTTTCATTTGAAAGCTCATTTTTTATAAAATTTTTGTTTTTTTTCTATAATTATGTAGTTGTTTATTTTAATAACAACGAAAGGGGAATAAATATTGAAGAATAAATTTTCAGAAAGGCAGTTTTTACTATTTGGACTAAACTATATAGTTGGTTTTGGTTTTATAGTAACAATTGCTGGTGTTATTAGTAAAGGACTTTGAGGAATGCTTATTTTTGTATTAACAGCCTTCATTTGTGGTGCTGTTATGCTTGCTTTTGCCAGAGGTGGAGAAAATTTTGGTTCTGAAGTTGGTGGAAGTTATGTATATGGAAAAAAAGCTTTTCCAAAACAAAGGTGATTTATCTTTTTTCAAGGATGGAATCAATTTGCTCAAGTTCCTTTATTTTCTGCTACGACTCCATTGTTCTTTTCTGGTTTATTAAGCGAACTCGATAAAGAACATCAAGAAATTTATCTTGCAGTTTCTATTGTGTTTTTCTTATTAACTACAATAGTAAGTGCTTTGGGTTTAAAAATATCAAAATGATTTATTTTTATATCAGCGATTATAAAATGAATAACAATAATAACAGGTTTATTTATAGTAATTTACCTTTCAGCAACACAGTTAGATTTTGCATCTAAATTATTAAGCAAAGATGAAATAACTATAGGGGTAATAGTTGGTTCGGTTTTAAGTTTTATTTATGCTTTTGGTGGTTTAGAAGGTTTAGCAGGTTTATCTGCTGATGTTGAAACAAAAAGATTTAAGAAAATTTTAGTTTTAATTTTTATAATAATTTTAAGTTTTTATTTAATCTTTTATTTAATTTTTTTAGGAGTTTCTTTTAACGATACTACAAATTCCTTTTCAAATTTATTCAAACTAGTTTTTGGAATTACAGGAGTTATATTATTTGCAATAGGGTTATTTTTTAACAGAACAACTTCTTCAATTAGTTCATTAGTTTATTATGCAAGAACAGTTGTACCTTTAGCAGAAGATGGATTTTTACCAAGTTCATTAGCAATAAAAGGAAAAAATAATAATTATAAAAATGCCATTATTTTTTGTACTATTTTTGCATCTATATCTATGATTATTTTTACTCTAATTCCTTATTTTTTAGGAATAGAAGACAAATTCCATGCAATTCTAAATGCTGGTAATATTGTGTTCTTAATGCAATATTTACTCACTATATTTAGTATTCTTGTAATTGGTTATAAGTATAAAGAATTTAAAATCCCAATTTGAGAACAAATATTATTATATTTTGGAATGTTAGTTATAATTTTCGTAATTTTAATTTCTTTTATACCACCAATGGTAGGTGAAGAATATACATTAAGTACAGCAATTTTATTACCAAGTTATGCAGGAACAATGTTAATTGGTTATGCAATTTGAGGTCTTTGACACTGAATTTCAAAGAGAAAACAAAATAAGAGTAAGTTGTAAAAAACTTACTCTTTTCATTTGAATTTTTAGCAAAAAAGATAGTATAATTATTTTTTATAATAAGCATAAATAAAAGGAGTTATATGAACGAAACATTTAAAAAATTTTGTCAAGAAATTGAATTTGAACCAACTGAAGAATTTTATGGTGTCGAAATTGAACAAGTTAGCAGAGAAGGTAATTATTATTTAGTCTATTTTAATTTTAGAGACATTGTTAAAATTTCATTATTTAGACAATTTTATTCTAAAGTTAGAAAAGCAAAACTTAATTTTGAAATTAAAATTAAATATTTTGATGATTCCAAAAAAGAATTTTTAGTGAAAGATTATTTTGAATATGCTTTTCTTTTAGTTAATAATTTATTTGATTTTTTTGAAAACAAAAATTATGAGTTTTCAAAAAGCAATATTTTAACAATTTTTGTTAGAAATGAATTAGACGCAAAAATTGAAAAATTAAATCAAATAGAAACATATATGCAAAACTGAGGTTTTGAAAACTTTAAAGTAGAATTTAAAATTGATGAAGAAAAAGAAAAAGAAGCACAAAAATTAAGAATTGAAGAAATGTTCAAAGAAGAAAAAATGAAACAAGATTTTCTCAAAAGTGTTAAACAAACTGAAAATAGCAATAATATAGGTTTCAAAAAGGATTTTACTTCTTTTATGAAAAATAAAAGTTATACTCCTTTATCTATAAAAGAAGCATTAGAAAGCGAAGAATTTAATGTTATAGTTACTGGTGAAATTTTTAAAAGAGATGTTCAAAAAACTAAAACCGGTTTATGAATAACAATTTTAACAATAACAGATTATGAAGAAGCTATTAAAGTTAAAATATTTTCAAAAACTGATCAAGAAAAAGAAGAACAGGAAAAATATGTAGTAGGTAAAACAATAACTGCATATGGTTCTAATACAAAAGATGAGTATTTAAAAACTAAAGTAATTAGTGCTAAAAAAATAGAATTTATAGAACTCAAAAAAGATGAAAGAATCGATAAAGAGAAAGAAACAAGAGTTGAATTTTATGCAAGAAGCAATATGAATGCTATGGACGGAATATCAACAGCAGAAGAATATGTGCTTGCAGCAAAAAAATTTAATCACAGTGCAATTGGTATTGCTGATGTTGATTCTGTTCAGTCTTTTCCTGAATTTTATCATTCAGCAAAAAAACACAAGATAAAAGCAATTTATGGTTCTACTTTTAACACTATCGAATATAAAAATAATGCTGTTATAAATGCAAAAAAAGATTCTTTATTAAAGAATGCTAAATACGTGGTTTTTGACTTAGAAACAACAGGTTTATCTCCTAGATATGACGAAATCATTGAATTTGGTGCAGTTGTCATAGAACACGGAAAAATAAAGGAAAATATTCAATTTTTTATAAAACCTAATAAACCTTTACCAAAGTATATTACAGAAATTACAAACATTACAGAAGCAGATTTAATTAATGCAATTTCACAAGAAGAAGGAATAAAAAAAATTAGAGAAATTTTAGATAATTCCATTGCAGTAGCTCATAATGCTAATTTTGATATAAATTTTGTTAATGAAAAAATAAGAGTTTTTAATTTACCAAAATTAGATATTGAAGCTATTGATACACTTATAGTGGCAAGAATTATCAATCCAGATGCTAAAAAATTTAGATTGGAAAATTTGGCAACAAGATTAAATATAAATTATGACTCAACTGTAGCCCATAGAGCTGATTATGATGCTAATGTTTTAGCTCAAGTTTGACTTTCTTTTTTAAGAGAACTAGAACAAAAAAACATTAATTCTAGCTATGATTTAGAATTTTTTGAACTAGAATCACTTCATGAAAAAAAATTCAGTTATGAAGTAGTTATTTATGCAAAAAATCAAAAAGGTTTAAAAGAATTATTTAAATTAATATCAGATGCATCAGTTAAAACCTTTTACAATGGACCGAAACTTTTTATAGATAAATATCAAAAAAGTGAGAATTTATTATTAGCTAGTGGAACTTTAAACTCAAGATTAATTGATAAACTTTTCTTTTCTACAACAGAAATTTTTGAACAAGAATTACAAAGATATGATGTTGTTTTTGTACCACCACTAAGAGATTTTGTTCATTGAAATAATAGAAATATTTTAGCAACTAAAGATATAAAAGAAGGTTTAAGAGATTTAGTTTATACAGCTAAAAAATTTAATAAAAAGATTATAGCAGTTTCTGATTGTCGTTATATTGAAGAAAACCAAAAGATACTTCATAATATTTATATAAATGCTAAAGGACTTGGCGGAGCAAGACATTATTTATATAAATATAAAGAAGAAAACCCAATTTATCCTTTACAAAACTTTTTAACAACAGATGAAATGTTTAAAGAATTTGACTTTTTAGAAGATTTTAACATCATAAAGGAAATTGTGGTTTCCAACTCAAGAAATTTAGCAGAAGAATTCGAAGAAATTCAGGTTATTAAAGACAAATTATATGCACCTATTTTCGATAATTCAAAAGAAAATTTAGAAAAACTTGTTTGAAAAACAGCAAAAGAAAAATATGGTGAAAATTTACCCGCTATAGTAAAAAATAGGTTAGAAAAAGAACTAAATCCTATTTTAAATTATGGTTTTGATGCAATTTATTGAATTAGTCATAAACTAGTAAGAAAATCACTTGATGATGGATATTTAGTAGGATCTCGTGGTTCGGTTGGTTCTTCTCTTGTTGCAACAATGGCAGGAATTACTGAAGTTAATCCACTTGTTCCACATTACATTTGTTCTAAATGTAAAACATCTGAATTTTTTGAAGATGGTAAATATCTTTCAGGTTTTGACTTACCAGATAAAAATTGTTCTAAGTGTAATATTCCTTTTGAAAAAGAAGGACAAACAATTCCTTTTGAAACTTTTTTAGGATTTAAAGCTGATAAAGTTCCTGACATAGATTTAAATTTTTCAGGTGAATATCAAATTAATATTCATAATGAAGTAAGAAGATTATTTGGAGAAAACCACACTTTTAGAGCGGGAACTATTTCTACAAATGCTGAAAAAACTGTTTATGGTTATATTAAAAGTCAAATAGAAGAAAATTTAGCTAATTATTCATCCGCTTTTATGGAATTTTTATCATTAAAAGCTAAAGGAGTAAAAAGAACTACAGGACAACATCCAGGGGGGATAATTGTAATACCAAAAGAATTTGATGTAGAAGATTTTACTCCAATTAATTATCCAGCTAATAATGATTCATCAACTTGAAAAACAACTCACTTTGATTTTAGTTCCATTCATGATAATGTATTAAAATTAGATTTACTTGGTCATGATGATCCTACAGCAATTAGAATGCTAGAAAATTTAACTAAAGTAAAAGCAACAAGTATTCCAAAATCAGATCCCAAAATAATTTCCCTTTTTTCTTCCACAGAGACTTTAGGTATTTTACCAGAAGATATTTCTGGAGAAACTACAGGTGCAATGGGGATTCCGGAGTTTGGAACTAACTTCGTAAGAGGAATGTTAAAAGTAGCAAAAGCAGAAACTTTTGCGGACTTAGTTGCTATTTCTGGTTTATCTCATGGAACAGATGTTTGAAAAGGAAATGCTGAAGAGTTAATAGTAGAAAAAAAACTTACTTTTAAAGATATAGTATCTTGTCGTGATGATATAATGAGTTTTTTAATTTTAAAAGGAGTTGAACCATCAGCATCTTTTAAAATTATGGAAAATGTTAGAAAAGGAAAATCTTTAACTAAAGATGAAGAAGAGTTATTAAATAAACATAACATTCCAGATTGATATATAGAATCACTTAAAAAGATTAAGTATCTTTTCCCAAAAGCACATGCTACAGCTTATGTTTTAATGGCTTGAAGAATTGCTTATTATAAATTATATTATCCACTTGCTTATTATGCAACTTACTTTACAACAAGAGCTGATGTTAGTGATATCAAAACACTAACATCAGGAAAAACAGGGATAAAAGAAAAAATAAGAGAATTAAAAAGAAGAGAATTTTCAAAGAAAAAAGAAGAACAATTATCTGTAAAAGAAAAAGATTTAATTCCAATTTTATGTATTGCTGAAGAAATGCATGCAAGAGGATTTACTATTTCTAATGTAAATCTAGAAAAATCCAGTTCAACTGATTGAATTCTTGATTATGAAAACAACGCTTTAATTCCGCCATTTATTACAATTGATGGACTTGGTGAAGCAGTAGCTAAATCGATTGAAAAAGCAAGAGAAGAATCAGAATTTTCTTCTATTGAAGACTTAAAAAACAGAACACTTTTAAATAAAACCCTTCTTGAAAAAATCAAAGAAATGGGAATAGTAAAACACCTTAATGATACAGATCAAAATTCATTATTTTAACTAAAATAGAAAAAATATTAAATTATCAATAAAAAGAACAAAAATTCAACTTTTTTGTTTTTTTTACCTAAATTTTTACTAAATTTCTATACTTAGTTAATTTTATTGTTTAATTCATCT
>NZ_JBTGVC010000019.1:0-26282 GCF_054343375.1 Mycoplasma sp. Z386 | reverse complement strand
TTCCGTTTGAAACTGTTGCTAAATTTTCTAGGACGTCCTGTTCTCAAGCGTGAGTCACTTTTTCAAATTTTAAAGGGAAAATTACAGAATTTTGAGATGGAAACATCTGGTCAAGTAATGTATTTTTAATGTTTTTTAGAAAATTATATTTACGCTTGTGAAGTGAAAGGACTGAATCTAAAGATAAAAGTAATTTTGCTATTTTTGTTTGTTCACTTAAAAAAGGAAAAACAATAATTTGTTTATTCAATTCCTTAATATCTAAAGAATTCATCATAATTCCTGATTTTGAAGAATTTTTTAAAGCTTTTAACATTATAGAATTATTATTTATTGCATATTTCCAATATTCTGAATCATATTTTGTTTTTGGTCTAAAAACACTAAAAATATTTGAAATTATCCCGTTTCCTACTGTATTTTCAACAAATCTACCAAAAGGATATTTTGAATTGGTATGACCTTCAAAAGCAATATCGCCTTTTCTAAAAACATTGTAATTAGAAATTGTTTGTAAATTATCAATTTTAATATCTGTTTTATAAGTACTTGATGCAACGGAAATAAAATGACTTAAACCAAACTTTAAATTATTTTTTTCTGAAGATTTTTCGTATAAATTCTCAAAAACGTCCTGTTCTCAAGTGTGAGTATAATTAAGAAATTTAGTGTTTATTTTCATCATTTTATAAAAATAAGTTAATTTAAAAAAATGCATATATTTTTGTAGTTTTAAATAATTAATATAGATAAATTTTCAAATAATGATTTTTAATATTTAATTAGTTATCTTAATAAAAAGTAATGATCCAAATAAAATTGTTTTATAATAATAAAGTAAAAATTAAAAATTTAAATTTTAAGTATTTAGAAAGGTGTTTATGAAAAATAAAAAGATACAAAAAATTTTAATAATATTAGGTGGTGCTGCTACAGTAGTAACAGCAACTTCATTAGGACTTGTTTTTGGTTTAAAAAAATCAAATAATTTATCAAATATACAGAAAAATACAGAAAATGCCACAATTTCATTGCTAGAATTTAATGAAACCAATGCTAAAATTCAAGCAACAATAAATTCTAATGATTCTAAATTTGATAATAAAGGAAAATTTAAAATAACTTTTAATGATATAGATTTTGTTGCTTCAAATTTAGAAAAAAAAGATAATAAAACTATTATAACTTTTGAACTTTCAAATTTAAGTTCTCAAACTTTATATAAATTTTATAATATCAGATTCAATGATAAAATAATTGAAACTGTTAATAGAGATTTTAATTTTATAACTAAAAAAGCAGCAGAACAGAAAGTCTATGAAGTAGAAACTTTAGAAGCAACTAACATTTCAAATAATAGTTTAGATATTTCTTTTAACTTAAATAATAACGAAAATATCGAACCTTCTCTTTTTAATGTTGAAGTAAGTGATTATAATAAATCCATTTCAGTTACTTTTAATTCTCAAACAAATTCCTATAATTTTCATTTAGATAATTTAAATCCAAATACTGTATATACTATTAATAAAATTAAATATAATAATAAAGATTTAAACATTAAGTCAACTAATAAAAGTTTTAGAACTACTACAAACGAATTAGTGCTAGAAAGTGTTAAATTAGTTTCAAAAACTAAAAATTCTGCAGTTCTTGAGTTAACTTTAAATAAAGAGTTAACTAATGAAAAATTAAGTCATTTATCTGCAAAATTTTTAGCAAATGCTACAACAACAATAACAATATCTAATTTCAAACATTTAGCAAATAATCATTTATTATTAACTCTTGAAAATTTAAATCCACAAACAAATTATAAATTAAATGAACTTACTTTAAATAGCGAAAATGCTGTTTTAAGTGAAGAAAATAAAATAAGTTTTAATACATCTAAAGATGTTAGTGAAGATACCTTTACAATAAGCAATGTAATATTTAAAAATGTAACTGAAACATCAGCAACTGTTAGAATTGAATTTAATGAACATGAGTTAGTAGATTCTAATCATCATGAATTTGACTTAGAATTTACTAATAGAAATTCAACTAAATCAAATGATTATAATCTTGATAATAATTTTGTGGAAATTAATGTAGATAATTTAGATTTTCATACAACATATACACTTTCTAATGTTATGTTAAATGGACGTGTATTAACTTTACCAACTAGAAATAATGAATATAATTTTACAACTAAAGAGTGAACTAGACCTGTAATTTTAAATAATTTAGATTATAAAATAGAAGATAAAATTAATGAAAATCTTTCAGATGTGCTTTCATTAAATTTTGGAATAATTGATATGTTTCCACTTAAAAGACAACAATATTTCTTTGTTGCAACTTTAAGAGATCAAGAAACAAATGAAGATACAAAACTTTACTTTACATCAACATTCAAAGACAATAGTAAAACTCAATTAACTCTTGATAATGTTAGAATTCAACTAAGTGAAGATCCAGAATCTGATGGTGATTCATTATATTATGATTTACGTCCTAATAAAAATTATTTATTAAAGTCTTTTCAATTAGTAAAAGAAATTGAAAGTGATAACTATGGTACTGTGGATTTTACTTTAAAAGAAGGAAAAGAATTTACAATTGATACCCATATCAATAGAATTAAATATCAAAATGTTAATTTAAATAGTAGTAATAATAATTTAAATATATCATTAGATTTAACAGAACAAAGCAATGAAAATGTTCAAGCAACAATTGAAAGTGATTATGGTGGTTTATGAGTTTTACCTTTAACTAAATCCAATAATAATAGTTATACAGGAACATTAAATTTAACTCAAATGCCAAGTGGGAATTTCAAAGTTTCTAAAGTTACTTTAAACAATAAACCAATTTTTGTTTCTGCAATTAATAAAGGTACAAATGAAGTACAAGTGGAAATTGCAAAAGAGAAAAATAACATAATAAATTCTATAAATTATTTATTTGATAAACATAGTTATGAACATAAAATTAGTTTATCTTTAAATACTGATAATAAAGAAAATGCCTTTATTTTTAAACAAAATCCTATTGTTGTGGTAGAAAAAAATGGTTCAACAAATAGTTATATAAATTTACAAAGTCAATGAAATAAGCAAACAAATCAACTAGATGTTTTTAGTTCAAATTTAGATTTTGGAGCATCATATAAAATATTAGGAATAGGAAATATTCATATTAATCAAGTTGATAATAACTCTTTTAAAATAATTGAAACAAAAGTAAATAAAAACCAATTAACTAGTGATCAATTAAATAGTTTCATTGATCAAATTCAAAGACTTGAGTTAAAAAAACATTGATGAGCTTCTGGTATTAAAGAAGAATTATTAAAAGAAAAAAATTTATTTAAATTCTTTGATTTATCAAATCTTTCTATTAATAAATTTGATGATAATATCACTTTTGAGTTTGATGAAAATAGTTTTAGTAATCAAGATGAATTAAATGGAACTTTAACATTAACTTTTAAATTAGTAAGTGGCACAGAAAAATCAAAATCCAAAACATTAAATATAAGTAATTTATATTCACAAACTTGAATTAATAAAAATAAAACTAATACAAACTTGTTTGAGTCTTTAGTATCAATTTCAAAAGAAGGTTCAAGAAAATCAACAAAAGAATTCGATGAAGCATTTAGTGATTCTAAATATAATAATAGAGATGATTTAGATTCTTCATTTGGTAAACCTTCAATTATTATTGAACTAAATGACCCAAAATTAGCTCAATTTTTAGATATTGATAAAGTACTTACAAGTTATGATACAAATAAATTTAAAGTATATTTTGTAAAGTATAAAGATGATGAAGATGTTTATCAACCACACAAAACTACTGGTTATGCACCACTTGGGATGATGCAATATAAGTTAATGTTTTGATTTAATCAACATTCACCAGAAGATAAATATACAAATCAAGTAACCCCATTATGAGTTTCTGGTTATAATCAATATACAAATAAAAATTCTAAAGATTTATTTGCTTATTTATCATTGCAATCACAATTATTTTCTTCAAGTGAATATAAAAATATGAATGCAAGATATGGAATAAAATCCACAACACAAGAAACTGCTGATCAAATGCTAGAAGAAATTAATCAAAAAAGCAGTTCCAAAGAAAAATTACTTTATTTAGAGCAAAAAACTAATTTAATTAGATTTTTAAATGATAGCTATAATATTTTAAAAGATACTTATAATCCTCCTGTAACAAGAGATTATTTTGAATATGAAATTGTAAATGTGAAGAAAATATCTTATGGTCTTAATAATTTTTTAGATATAGCACTAGGTATCAAACCAATTTATTTAGGTGCAAACTCTAATAATGAAATTAAAAATGAAGTAATTAATAAAAATACAATTCATATTAAACTTTTAAATAATAATTAATTCTAAATATAAATATTATTTTTATCAGAAGTTTATGCTTCTGATTTTTAATAAACAAATTTAAAAGTAATATAATTAAATTATGAATGAAACAAATAGAAAAGTATTTTTAACTTTCTACCAACAAGTTCAAAGGTTAAAAAAAGAAAAGAAAATGCAAATTGAAGATGAAACGGCAGCTGAAGAGTATTTAAAAAGTAATAATTATATTCAATTTATAACACCTTATAAAATTGCTTTTGCAAAGAAAACAGAAGATTTTAATTTAAATGAATGAAAAGAAAATTTATCTATAAATAAAATTAGTAAAAACAATATTTTTAAACAATTATTTATTAATTCAAAAATGAAAAAACATATATATTATGAAGATTTTTCATTTAATTTATTAAAAGAAATTAATGAAAATAATAAAAAAATTTCTATTTTATTATTTAAAAAAATTCTTGAAATAGAAGGAAAATTGAAAAGTCAAATTAGCAATTATATAGCAATGTGTATGAAGATATATAAAGATGAAAAAAAATTAAAAGTTGACGAAAATTGAAAAATATTTTTGCAAAATTATAAGCCAAAAGAAAATTTTGAATTTATTATAAGTGAAAACGAAAGAAAAAAAATTTATTTTAAATATCACACTAAAACAAATAAATTTTTATATTTTATTGATGGTAAAAATGAGATATATGAACTTAATTATAAATGTTTAAATAATAATATATGTATAAACAATATATTACATAAATTAAATCTACAAAAAAAAGAAAAGAAAAATTTATTATATAAACTACAACAAAAAGCATTTGAAATAAAGGAATTTAAATTTTTAATGGAAAAAATAAAAAAATATAAAGATTGCAATTATATTTGAAGAGATATAGAAAAATTTGAATTAGGAACTTTAATTTCTTTATTTAAAATAGTAAGCGAATTTGGAAAAAATAATAATTTTATAAATTTAATTTTTCCTAAAAATTGATCAATGGCAAAAATAACTGCATTTTTTAATTTTTTGCAAAAATTAAGAAACCATATTGCTCACCAAAAAAATTTACAATATTTTTATTTATTAGAACTAGAAGATGAATTTTTAAAAAATTTTAAAAAAATAAATAAAATCATTTTTTATTCTGATTTAAAATATTTACTTAAAATAAAAAATTTATTCGGTTTACCATATAGATTTGATATTTTTATTACCAAAAATGGTCTTCAAACTACTTTTAATAGTTTATTTGATAAAAAAATAAAACAAATTTTAAATTTTTTGTAAAAATATGTTAGAATTATTATGTATTGGAAAAAGCCGCCAAGGTGCGGGTATTTAGAGATATTTAAAAATTCTCTATCTAAGCGAAGAAACCGCTTTAAAAAGCGGTTTTTTTGCACTTTTTTCATTAAAACAGACTTAAATTAAAAAAATATAAAAAATCAAAAAACAGAAATTTTTCAATTCTTTTTTAACTTTTTTAATTTAAATGATCATTTTTCTTTAATTTCTATTGAAATTTACAACGAATAAAAAAGTTTATTTTTTATAAAAATAATAAAAAAATAGTAAAATGTAGAAGATGTTTTAATTTAATCAAGGGAGAAAAATGAGTATTACAGATAAAAGATCAAAATTGATCGCTACAATCGGTCCTTCTACTCAGGACTATAAATTATTAAAAAAACTTGTTGAAAATGGAGTTACTACAATTAGAGCAAACTTTTCACATGGTGATTTTGAAGAACAAAATGCAAAATTTGAAAATGCTAAAAAAATAACTAAAGAGTTAAACATTCCAGTTTCTATTTTACTTGATACAAAAGGTCCAGAAATTAGAGTTGGAAAAATGAAAGATGGAGCTCAAGTTATTGAGGCGAATTCAGAAGTAACAATTTTAACAAATGCAAATGATTTTAAAAACTTTGAAGGAACTGCAAAACAATTTTCTGTTTCATATGAAATGGATAAAGATTTAAAAGCAGGTGACAGAGTTCTATTTGATGATGGTAAACTGCAATCAGTTGTTAAAACTGTTAAACCAGGAAGAGTTGTTGTTAAAATGGTTAACACTCACAAATTAAAATCAAATAAAAGAATTAATTTACCAGGTGTTGAATTTTCATTACCATTCTTAGCTGAAAAAGATATAAATGATGTTAAATTTGGTATTGAAAAAGGTGTAAACTACATAGCAGCATCTTTTGTTAACTCAGCAGCAAACGTACAAGAATTGAGAAAATTATTAAATGATAATGGTGGTTCTCACATTCAAATTATTTCAAAAATTGAATCACACGTAGGTATTGAAAGAATTGATGAAATTATTGCTGAATCAGATGGAATTATGATCGCTAGAGGAGATTTAGGTTTAGAAATTCCTTATCAAGATGTTCCATATCATGAAAAAAATATTATTAGAAAATGTAGATTAGCTGGTAAACCAGTTATTGTTGCAACCCAAATGTTAGATTCAATGGAAAATTCACCACAACCTACAAGAGCAGAAGTAACAGACGTTTATTGAGCAACTGAACTTGGAGCAGATGCTACTATGTTATCTGGTGAATCAGCACAAGGAAATTATCCTTTAGAATCAGTTCAAGTTATGTCTACAATTAACAAAAGAGCAGAAAAAGAATTTTATAATAAATTATTCTACAGAGTTCAATTAGCAACAATTGCTAAAGCTTCTTCAGGAAAAAGAGCAGAAATTGCTCATAAATTAGCTCACTTAACTGCTGAAAAAGACATTAGATATGCAATTGTTTTATCAAGAACAGGTGAATTATTAAAAATGGTTGCTAAATTTAGACCAAATACAGCAATTATTGGTATTTTAGATAATGAAAAAATGATTGGTGGATTTGGAGTTACATCTTCAGTATTTACATCATTAGATTCAATTAAATTATTTAAAGAAATCAAAAATAACCCTTCTAAAGCAAAAGAAGCTTTAAAACCATATGGTGCAAATAAAGGAGATAAATTCGTAATTGTTGAAAACGACAAGATTACTGAATTTACATATTAATAATACAAAATCTTTCTTTTTATAGGAAAGATTTTTGTTTTTCGAAAAGATTTAAAAAGTTATAAAAAAAGGAATTTTTGTTTATTTTTATCTTTTTTAACAAAAAAAAAAAAAAATAGGAGTATAATCAAAATATAAAATTAAAACATTTTTCATATTTAGGGGGTAAAAATGAGAAATTTTTTAAAACAAAGCAAAGTTAAAAAAACAATTGCTATTTTAACCACTTCTATTACAATACCTGTTACAGGAGCGGGTATCTATTTTGCAGCAACTACTGATTCTGCAAATTCAACCGAAAGATCTAAATTATTAAAAGACAACATTATTTCTATTAATACAGGAACCAATTTAGATTTTAAAGATGGTTTATTTTCTCATAGAGATAACAACCAAAAAGTCAAACAAATAAAAAAACCGGAGAAAAAACCAGAAATAACTATTAGTGAAAATCCAAAAGAACCAGAAGAACCTTTAAAACCACCCGCAAGCGAAAAACCGGAAGAAAAAATTTTGGTTTCACCACCAAAACAAACTCCACCTCCACCCCCAGAAAAAGAACCTAAACCCGAACCTGAACCAATAACCCCAGATGATCCTGAACCGGAAAATCCAAAGATAATTGATATCAACGTTGATAATAAGGTTACTCCTGAAACACCAAAAGAGGAACCACAAAAACCGCCTGCAATTGTTCCTGAAGAACCAAAACAGCCAGAACAACCTGTAGAACCCCCAAAACCCGAACCTGTTCAACCGGTAGTAATTGAAGAACCAGTTGTGCAACCAAAACCAGTGGAAAAACCCGTAGAAACACCACAACCGGAGCCAGTTCAACCAAAACCACAGGATAAAAATATTGAAATTCTTCATTTTGAGAATACTGATATTGTTGCTCACGTTACGAGACCAAGAGAAAGAATTCTTCATTCTGATGATGTTGCTAAAAAAATTACTAATAGAGTTCCTTATGTTGCTAATATAACCCCCAAAATTAATTCAATAGAAGTTACAGATGAAATAAGAGCAGCAAATACTAAAAGTGCAATTAAAGCATTAACAAGAACTTTTAATCAAGAAGAAAGAGATTCACTTAGAACTCCAAACTCTGATATGTTTAGCATTTCAAGGTATATAGAGTTAAATGAAGACTATTATAAAGTGCTTTTTGATAAGTTTTCAAGATTAATTGAAAATGGTGATAAAGTTAGGGAGTTTTTAACAGATGAAGGAAAACAAAAATACCCAGAATTAAAAGCTTTAAAAGATAAAAACGAAAGATATGCAAGAATAATTTCTTACATTGATCCAAACAAATTCACCAAAACATCACAAGCAGTAGAAACAATGCTTGGAAAAGGATATGTTATTGAACCAGAAAATAGAAATGTTTATATCGATGCAAATGGTGAAATAAATTCATACTCTTTTGAACCTTTAATAAATGGAGTGGTTGCAACAAGAAAAAGAGATAATTCAGAGAAAAGAGTATTTGGTTATTCTAGTCAATGAAGTAGATCTCCAGAAGATGTACAAAAAGGAGTTTATCCAGGATGAACTAAAAGAGATGTTACATCAGACTATCGATTCACAAGTTATAACGTTTCAAGAAGTGATGGTTTTACAATTAGTGAACTCACCAGAGATGAACCTATTCAAGGAAAAAGAAATAAAGGTTTAGTAGTAGAAATCGATGCATCCAACAACAAAGGTTATGCTAAAACTCTTGGATTTATAAGACAAGCAAAAGAAAACGGTTTAGAAATAACATCTTATAAAATTAAAAATATCGGAACAAAAGATGCAAACCAAAGATTTTATGATATTTTTAAAGCATTGCCAGATAACTTGCCACAACTTGAGTTATATTTTGAAACAAATAACACATCAGCACTTATTGCTTTAGAAAATAAAAAAATTGATGAATTATCTTTATACACAACTAAAAATGTGCATTCAGATTCATGAAGTATTAATCCTTTAGCTTTAAGAAATGTTGCTTTTGTTAATACTTTAGATTATAATGTAAGTAGAGAATATGGTTATGGAGTAAAAGTATTTTCTAGAATCGTATTTGATACACTATCTTTTGAAGAATCTGATTTAGGAAGTAATCCAACAGTTTATAAAGACTTAACAAGAATTAATGATGGTTTAAGAATGGCATATTTTGTAAGAAATAATGAAGGGATTTTCCAAGGAAGTTTTGGTCCAGGATTGGATGCTGATCACAATGAAGGTGGTAACAGTTATCCTCTTGGTTTAGATTTTAGTAGAGCACCATCAATTAAATCATTGCGTGGAATGCGCTTCTATGATATTCACAACTCTTCTAATGGAGTTAGAAAACTCAAAAGAATTAAGTTTTTTAACAATAGTGATACTTTTGAAATTGATGCTGATGAATTGAATAATGCACAATGAGCTGACATTTTAGATCAAACATTACCACAAATGCCAAGAAGCAAAATTGGTTTTTCTAACGGAAGTCAGACATCTAAAATCAAAATTGTTTCTAAAAATGGAGTAAATTCATTAACACCAGAAGGAGTAAGAAACCTTAATACTCTTTTAGATTGAAGCGATGGAAACTTTAATAGCAATACAACAATTTATGTTGGAGAACATGACACAATGCTTTATAAACAAATGCAAAATATCGGAAAAAGAGTAGCATATTCAAGTTCAGAAAACTTTGAATTTAACTAAGAAAGAAGGACAAAATGAAAAAAAGAAAAATTTTTATGCCTTTATTATTAATAGGAATAAGTTCTTTTGCATTCATTTCATGTAATGACACAAGCAAACCAAATCCTGGCGATAATAACGGAGGAAATGATAATTTACCATTAGATACAGAAGAAAGAAAAAATACTTTTTTAAAATCAGTAGCTGATTCTGTTAATATACAATATACATCTTTTACACAAAATCCCCCAAAAACTGACAGAAAAAATGTATATTTTACAGATTTACACGATTTTCTTGAAGATGTTAAATTCACAATAAGTGGAAAAGATTCTGATAAAGTATCTGCTTCTATAACTAACTTTAAAGTAGAAAGAGATAAAGAAGGTTTATCTATTTCCAATAGAACTGGTAAAGGAACAATAGTATTTGAATTCACTCTAAAAAGCGACCCTAAAATCAAATATACTAAAGAAGTGGTGGTTGATGGTTTTGCAAGCAATCCTTACAATGCTGGTTCTGATGGTTCAATTCCAACTAACTTACAAAAAACAGATAATGTAACTTTCTTGAAAAAATATGTTACTTCAAATCAAGAAGAAAGATTTAATATTGATAACGAAGAATATGTTAAAACACTAAAATTACAATTAACTCAAGGTGCAGGCAACTTTGATGCTGCGAATTATAGACCAGAGTTAAAAATAACAGAAGAAAAGAAAAAAGAATTTGATGCAAAAGCAAAAGAAGCAAAAATCGATACTTATGACAACTCTTTAATGAAAGGATTTACACTTCCTTCATATGATGATAAAGGTGAATATAAAGGTTTAGATATATATGATAAACCAGAAGTAACTAAAGGTCCTTCATGATTAGATGCAGCAAAAAGAGATCCTTATCAAATAGTAGGTATTCCAAGATACTTACCAAACGAAATGTATAAGAAAATTGCTTTACAAACATTCCATGTAACTTTTAATAATCAAGATGAAAAAGATGCAAAAGTGTTCCATCCAACTTCTGGGACTATGTGAATTATGGACTTTCAGAAAAAAGATGATAACAAATATCCAACAAAATGATATTTTGGAACAAATGTGCACGTTGCAGATGCTTTAACTAATAAAACAGCATCTATTAGTTTTTCTCGTTTAAATCCTGATGCAGGAATTCAAACAGTGTTTAAATTACTTGGATTTGATGAAAACTTTACAAGCTTTGGTTTCCCTTTAGATCTTACAAATAAAAATAATTGACCTATTAAAGTAGTATTTTCAGGTAAAGATTTTCTTAAAAAAGATCCTTCTGACTACTTAATAGATGCACAAAAAAATACTTTTAAAGATAAAAAAGAATTTATTGATTTTGCTGTAATTGAATTGGATTTTGAAAAACTACAGCAAACAGTTGGTCAAAACGGTTCTTCTATTACATACGGAAATAAATCATATGATTCAGCAAAAATCAATTCTTTATTTAACGATAAATCAGAATTTGCAAAATTATTTACAAATGACTATGCAGACAAAAAAGAAGATCATATAAAATTCTTAAAAAAATCATATCTAAAAGATTATAAACAAATCGATTTTCCTTTATTAAAACAAGATTTAGAAAAATACAAAGGTGATAGTCTATACATTTTAGGTTATCCATTAGCTCTTCAAGATTTTTACTTAAAAGAATATGAAGATGAAGATCAAATAAAAAGTAGAAAAAGAGATTTTAGTTTATGAGTAAATGCAGATAGTGAATTATTTCCAAAAGGCTCTGTAACAACAAATGACAGTGAAAAAGCAAAAAAAGGAAATTACCTTTCTTATTCAGTTGGATATAGAACATTTACAGATAAACCAGGAGTAGTTGATGAATTCATAAGTGCAACTAGACTTGGAAAAGATTTATACACTGATTCAGAAAAAAAACAATGAGTAGCTTCAGGATTGGCTTATAGTCCAAGACATTATGTTCCTTATGGTGGAGCATCAGGTTCATCTGTTAGAAATGACAAAAATGAACTTGTTGCTGTATTCCACGGAGCAAATAGTGGAGCAAAAACAGGATTAGCAGCAGCTTTTAGATCTGAAGGATATGATTTTAAAGGTGCTTATGGAACAGGGGATAAAGCATATCATTTACCACAATATGACTTAATCTATGGTGGTGGAAAAGATCAACAAAAATCATACAGAGAAGAAATGAAAAAACTTTATGGAAGTGATACAAACTTCAAAACCAACTTGTTCCCACAAGGTTTAGATCACGTAGAGGAGGGATTTACTTTTGATAACAGTTCAACAGCAACAGAATCAGAAAATAATTAATAGATATAAAACAAAACCAAAAAATAATTGATTATTTGATGTTCTGAAATATTCTTTAGTAGGTTCTATTTTTGTTGGATTATTATTAATTTTAATATTCTATAATACAACAATTTTAGGTAGAGCAGAAAGAGCAGATTACTTTTTATCATTTAATTCTTTACAAATTGCAAGACAATATAATTTTTTAATAATATCAAAAGTTTCTTTATTATTCTTTGTCTTGTTCTATTCGATTATAAAAAACTATATAAACTTAGTTTTTCATAAAGAATTGATAAAAATTTATATTCCTTGGTACATTCTTTATTATTTATTTTCAATTGCAGCTTTTATATTATTTTTTGTTTTTAATCCATATGCAAATTTAGATAAATATGTACCAGATAATAATGTATATCAACATTTTTGATTAACATTTATATTAATTCCACTTACAATTTTAAATATAGCAAATTACTTTTATTTTTACTTTACAAAGAAAAATAAAAACAAAATTGGTAATAATAAACTTTCTTCAATTATTGTTTCCACAATCGCACAAATTTTATTTGTAGCTGGATATATCTCAATTTTTTGATTATTAATCGAAAAGCAACAAAATGATTTACCAGCGCTAATTTTAGATAAAAGTCAAATTTATTTATTTATGGAACAATTGTTTTCAGTTAAAACATCCTTAAATATTATTTATATGATTGCTATTATTTTAACTATAACAATCTTATTAATAGGAATGAACTTTCCAAAAATTCAGTTTTTATTGAAAAGAGAATATAACCATTTATATTTTAAAAGTCAAATTATTCTCTTTTTAAGTTCAGCAGTTGCATTAATAATTTGATTTGTCTTTATCTTAATTACAACACAAAAAAATACTGATGTTATTTCTGCAAGTAAGCAAAATAGTTATATTGCTTTAATTGTACAAATTATCTTTATTTTAATATTTACAAGTCTTTACTTTGCATCTAATTTTGTTTCTTTCTTGAAACCAAAAGGCAAAATTAACCCATCATTTTATTTTGTTGTAGTACAACTTTTAATTTGAATATCGGTTATGATTGCAACAAGATTTTCTACAGAATTACTTATTAATTCAATTATCTTAATAATTTCTGTTGTCATTTCGACAATCATTTCACTTTTTTATTTAATTTACATTAAAAATACAAGTTTTTATATGATTTTATTAACATTTGTTTTTTTAGGAGCAATTAGTTTATTACTTTTTGTTTCATCACTAAACACTATTTTAATTGAAAGACAAAATTACGCTTTATCATCATTTAATATTGATTTTACTATGAATGAAATTCTAATTATCTTTATAATTACCATTTTATCAACATTTTTAATTAGCCTACTTATTGATTCTGGAATCACATTAGTAAAAATCTTAAAACACAATAAATCACCTAAAAAGAAAGGGAGTAAATAATGAAAAAACTATTTAGTAAAAAACCAAAGAACAAATTGAGTAAAGAACAAGAAGCTTTATTATTTCCTTTCTATGATTTAGAACAAAAATACAAAGAAATAGAAGCTTCTGAAAAATTTATTTCATATTCAAGATTGATGTCATCAGTTTTACTTAGCACAGGATTGAGTTTTGAAAGTGATGTTATAAAAGAATATAAATCAATTTATACTAAAGCTTTAGTAAAAAAATATGATTTAGTTTATTTAGATTTTATTATTTCTTTTGGTTTAAACAAAAAATTCAGTCCAAAATTTCTTGTTCCAATATTAGTAAAAGAAATAAGTTCAAACACTGAACACTTTGATTTAAGATATGATGAAAATTTAGTTAAAGAAAACTTTTTAACCAAATTAAACAACGAAATTAATAGCTTAATGGAAAGAAATTTCTATGTTGAAGTTTTACCTGGAATAATAATTTATTTTTCTTCTTATTCTAAAGAGATGAAATTAGTTTTTAAAAAAGATTACACAAATCAAATAGCAAAATAATATGCATTTAAAAAAAATAGTTCAAAAAAAGAACAATTTAGAAAAAATTAATTTAAAAGCTAACAGCGAGAAAAATATTCTATTAATAACCATAGTAAAACTGAATCAAAAACTTAAATTTTATATAGATAATGCCTTTTTAACAAGAGAATCAATCAGACATTTAAATGATAAATATAACATTCAAAATCCTTTTATCATTGATAATGGAAAAAACAAGTTCAAATCAACCATTAAAGGACTTTTTTCAAATACTATAATCAAAGAAAAAGAATTATGAATTTATTTAAAAGAAGAGCAAAAATACTCTACTGACTCTTATTCTAGATATGAAAAAATGATTTTAGCAAATGCTAAAACCAAAAAAATTGATTTTCTTGCTATTGGAAAAAAAGCAGAAGAATTTTTAAAAAGTAATAATCTAAACATTTTAAAAAGTTTTGATCTTGAAGACACAACAAAAATTAGAACAATTTCCACTTTAATTAAATTTCTCTATGAACAAGAAAAATACAAAAAAGTGAATTTTGTTTTAAACTCAAATAAGAATTACAAAAGTTATTTCACAATTTTACCAATTGAAAATTTTGAAATGCATAAGTTAATTAATACAAATGAAAAAAATCTTCCAAAAGATTTATTTGATTTCAATATTTATCCAAATGTTGCTGAATATGTGCAAAATAGTATTGATATTTATATTGAAAATGTAGTGCAATCTTTAATTATCGAATCACTATTTTATAGTGCTAAATTAAACTTAGTAAGAGTTAATAAAATCCTAAAAGATTTAGAAAAAGAAATCAAATTTACAAAAAGAAAAATTATCAAAATCAAAAGAGAAAATGAAATTGAAGAAATTATAATGCTAACTAAAAATAACGGTAATTTCTCTGTATTTAATAAAGGAGAAAGCAATGAAAACTAATTCTAATTTATATAGCATTACTATTAATTTTATTGATAATTCCATTTTGAAAGTTTGAAATAGTTCTTTAGAATTGTATTTTAAAGACGAATTTAAATGAAGTGAAATTGAAAAAAAATCGCTTGCTTGTTTTGAACAAATTCTCATAAAAATAAAGGAAAAATCAAAAGCTGATAAATATCTTTTTTTAAAAAATGCAAATTTCATTATTTTAAAAAATGAAATAATTATTAACTCTTTGAATGAACAAGAAGTTTTCAAATTAGCAACTGCAAAAAATAACGATAATTCCTTAATAAAAGATCTAAAAAAAGAACTAGATTTTACAAAATCAATGAATAAGTTAAGTTTTAATTTAGATAACACAATAAAAGAAAAAGAATTAATATTTACTTTATATAAAGCAGAAGTGATAAAAGAAATAAATTTAAGAAAGGTAAGTGAAAATGAAAAAGAATAATAAAGATAAACACAAATTATTAGCAACTTTTGCCTTACCTTTAGTTATCACTCCAGCTGCTTTTTTTGCAAGTGCTGATCCTGAACCTAATTCAGGAACTTCAAGCACAAATGGCACAGCAAATGATAAAGAAAAACCAGCTGCAAAAAAACAAAAAAGTCCACAATTTGATACTTTTGCTAAAATATCTAAAGATGCAATTAAAACCGGACTACAAACAGCTGTCGATATCGCTATTAAGAATTTAGCAGATGAGCAAAATAAACTAAAAGTGGATGAAAAAATTTCTTTTGAAGATAAAGCTAAGAAAAACTACTATTTAGAAACTCTTAAAAATTTTCTTGAAGCAAATAAAGAAAAAATGGCTTCTGATCCTAATGGAAATAAGTTAAATGTAACTTTCCCAAATGTTTTTTCACAAAAAGACAATTTTAAACGTGGAACAGTAACTTTTGAAGGAAAAACATATGATAATGTAATTTTTAACGAAACATCAGACAATACAAGTTATACTAAAGCAATAGGAACAAAAGGAAAACAACAAGCTGAAAAAGAAGAATCTAACTTTTACACAAGTACAGAAGTAAATAATTATCTAAAAAAATATAATGATTCTTTAAAAGAAAGAATAACAGATGTCTTTTATAATGAAAAAGACATTCCTGATATTGAATTTACTCCAGAAACTATTTCTAAAGGTGATGGAAGTACAGTAAGTGCTCTTGTTGCAAAACCACCAGAAGGTTTTACAACTTGAGATGATTATTTTAAAAGCAAATACGAAAATAGATTTACTGCTTTTGATTTGGATCAAAATAAAACAGATGATGAACAGCAAGAAGATCAAAAACAAAAAGAACAAACAGATAATTCTATTCCAGAAATCCCAACAATTGACGATGTAGATTCACAACCAAGCGACCAAATTGTAGATGTTAAACCATATAATCCAAAAGAATATATTGAAAAACTCCCAATTCTTGGTCCTGAAGTGTTAACTAAAAATTTAGATAAAACTGCAGAAGAGATATCATCAGAATTTGAAGCAGAACCAATTAGTGAAAATTACTTCTTCTTCAATAATCCAATCAATACTCGTTTTGAATATAAAGTTATTGCAATAGAAAAAGATACTAATAGTGATAATTATATTGCAACGATTAGAATTCAAGACTTAGTAAAACCAGAATACATAAGGTTATATAAAACCTTTATTACAATACCTAAAAATAAAGGTTTTCAAAAAATTTATGAAGAATATGTTAAATCAGTAAGAAATATATTTGTTAATCTTTATAAATCACTACAATTAGATGAAAAAATTGATGTAGATGCCCTAGAAAGTAATCAATTAAAAACAAGGTTACTCACAATGATTAATGTTGTTACACAAGAGTTATATTACAATAAAACTTTTGTTGATAAACAATCACAAATCCTTTCACCAATTAGTGTTGAGTTAAATAAAAGTAACAATTTAAATAATGCTTCAGTAATTGAAGATGGACTTAATTTACTAGATGTACAATTAATTTCTTCACTTAAAACTTCAAGAATTCAGTTTAGAGAATTTTATTCAATTCTTCCTGAAGGTTACGAAAAAGAGTTATTAAGATACGAACAGTTATTAAAAAATCAACCAGAACTACTAAAAAAAGTTAATGATAAATTCCAAAAATATCACGCCAATACAGATATTATCAATAAACTTTTTGAAAATATGAGAAAAGACATTTCTGTTATTAAAAAACACGCAGGAGCTAAAACTTTTAATACCATTAAGTGATATGAAGAATATTTAGCTTTACTAAGTAAAATAGCAAAACAATTTAACATCGTCAAAAGTTTCTTAAAAGACGAAAAACCAGAAACAGATGAGAAAAATAAAGAAGAAAACTCTAAAAACTTTAATAGCGAATATACAAATGCTAACAAATTATTACAACAAGAATTTAAATCACAAAACTTATTTTTAACAGTAATAGGAACTATTTTAGGTACAGCAGGATTAGGAGCAGTTGCTCTTGCAAGTGCAAACCAATTAAATTCAAAAACTAAAGGTAATAAATCAACTTTAAAAGCAAATATTGCAATAATTATTTTATCAACTATTGTTATCGTATTTGCTCTTGCATTAATTTTATTTGGAACTATAGGAGGAATATAACATGCAAAAGAAAAACCCAATAATTACAGCTATTTTTGATTATATAGTTGAAGTAACTGGTGATTATGAATATAAACAAAGACAAAATTTTACAACAGAAGAATTTCCAGAAGCAAGAATGATGGTTGTAAGTGCTACAGATACTAGAGCATTTTTATTAGTTGATAATAATGTTTTAGAAAAACTTAAAATAGGTCAAGAAATTGTAGAAGTAAAAATTGAAAACGAAATCGAAACTTCTTATTCTCATTTTGGAAAAATTTTAGATATTCACGGAAACGAAATTTTTCCTTCCAAAAGAAAAATTGAAGGAAACTCTTTTTCAAGAAAGAGCAAAATTTTTGGTGATGCCCATAATTTAATGACAGTAAAAACTTTAAATGAACAACTTTATACTGGAATTATTTCTGTCGATTTACTTATTCCAATTGGAAAAGGACAAAGACAATTAATTATTGGAGATCGTCAAACAGGAAAAACCCATCTTGTTGTTAATACAATGATTAACCAAGCAAAAAACAATGTTAAATGTGTTTATGTTGCCATTGGACAAAAAAGAGAAGATATTTCTAGACTTTATGAAACTTTAAAAGAATATGATGCTTTAGACAACACTATTATTATTGATGCACCTTCAACAAGTGCTTATCAACAATATTTAGCACCTTACATTGGAATGGCTCACGCTGAAAACATTTCACAATATGATGATGTTTTAATTGTCTTTGATGATTTAACAAAACATGCTAATATCATTAGAGAAATTGCTTTATTAACTGATAAACCAGTTGGAAAAGAAGCGATGCCAGGAGATATTTTCTTTGCTCACTCATCATTACTCGAAAGAGCAGGTTCTTTTGTTGGACGTCAAACAATTACAGCATTACCTATTTTAAAAACAGTAGATGGAGATATTACAAGTTTAATTTCATCTAATGTAATTTCCATCACTGATGGTCAATTAGTAACAAGTGCAGATTTATTTAGTAGTGGTAGATTACCAGCTATTGATATTGATTTATCTGTATCCAGAACAGGTAGTTCAGTGCAATCAAGAACAATTACAAAAGTAGCAGGAGAAATAGGTAAGATTTTCCGTGCTTATAAAAGACATTTAAAATTAGCAATGCTTGATTATGAATTTAATAAAGAAACCACAAACCTTTTATATAAAGGAAAAATGATTGATAAAATGTTTATGCAAAGAGGTTATTCACTTTATTCACACAGATTTGTTCTATTAATGTCCAAACTAATTTTATGAGGAACTCTTAAAGGAATTAAAGAAGAACAAAAAGCAATGACCTTCTTAAACGTGCTAATTGATGCTAATCCAGATGCAAAAGAAATTTTTGAAAAAATTATTAACAACGAACCTTATGATGAAAATATTACCAAAAGTTACTTCTCATATGCTTTATTACAATATGCTAAAAAATTAAAATTAAATTGAGAAATAGAAGTAGAGCATAAATTTATTGACTTTAGCGAACAAGAAATGAATACACTTTTAGAATTAACAGGAGATAGATAATTATGAATGGAAAAATAATTAAATTTTGAACAGATGTAGTAGAAATTGAATTTTTAGAAGGTAATCTACCAACTTTAAACACAATTTTAACTTTACACGATGGCAAAACATATTTATTAGTTAAAAGACTTGTTAATAATAAAGTAGTAAGAGCAATTATCATTTATTTATATAAAGAAATTTCCCTTGGAGAAACTGTTGTTAATACAGGAAAAAGTTTTATGGTTCCAGTTAGTTCTTTGGCTCAAAACAACATTTATAGTTTTGATGGAAAACCTTTATTAACTGACCGTGAAACAAATCCTTTATATGTAGAAATGAATTCAACTATTAATAAAGAAAGGGTGCTTGATTCCAAAATTGAAATCATTGAAACAGGAATTAAAGCTATCGACTTCTTTATGCCAATTATTAAAGGTTATAAACTTGGGATTTTTGGTGGAGCTGGAGTTGGAAAAACAGTTTTAATGAAAGAAATCATTTTTAATGTTAATAAAAATAGTGAATCAACTTCCAACATTTTCATCGGTTCTGGAGAACGTTCTAGAGAAGCAATTGAGTTATTTAACGAACTAGAAAGTTCCAATTTAATGCAAAATTCATCAATGTATATTTCTAAGATGAATGAATCTCCAGGTGCAAGGATGTCAATTGTGCCAATTGGAATAACAGCTGCAGAATACTTAAGAGATGTAGAGAAAAAAGATGTTTTATTATTTATAGATAACATTTATCGTTTTGTGCAAGCAGAAAACGAAGTTAGTGCTTCACTTGGGAAAAAACCATCAGTTGGTGGTTACCAATCTACTCTTGAAAGTGATGTTGCTCACGTTCAAGAACGTTTATTTAAAAATGAAAATGCAGGGATTACATCATTTCAAACAGTATTCTTACCAATGGATGATATAAGTGATCCTTCTGCTGTTGCTGTATTTAACCACTTAGATGGTAATTTAGTGCTTTCGAGAGCACAAACAGCAAAAAACATCTTCCCTGCTTTTGATCCACTTGCTAGTTCATCAAATTCAGTTGATGCTAAAATTATAGGAGAAGCTCACTTTAATGCAATAGTAGAAGCAAAAAGAATTTTAAAAACCTATAAAGATTTAGAAGATGTTATTTTAATTTTAGGATTTGATGAACTTGATGACGAAAGTAAGAAAATTGTTAAAAAAGCATTACAATTAGAAAACTTCTTTTCACAAAACTTCTTTATGACTGAACACTTTACAAAAGAACCTGGAGCATATGTTCCTTTAGCAGATACAGTCAATTCAGTTATAAGAATAATTAATGGTGAATATTTAAACCAAAGTCCTGAAATATTTAGTTATGTTGGTTCAAATTTAAATATTCCAACTGACAAAGAACTTGGACTTAAATAAAAGAAACAAATAAAGGAGGAATCATGGGAACAAATTTTTTTAAAAGTACTAAAAATAAAAAAATTATAGCAATAAGTTCCGTGTCTATAGTTACACCTATTACTGTAGGTGCTCTTTTCTATGTTTCAACTACTGATAAAGCAAATTCAGCTGATCGTTCTAAATTATTAAATGATAACGTTACTTCCATCAACACTGGAAATAACTTAAATTTTAAAAATGGTTTTAACTCTCACAGAGATAATAACCAAGAACCTAAAAAAGTGCAACCTAAAAAAGAAGAACCGGTTCCAGAAGAACCAAAAAAAGAAGAACCTTTAAATAAACCAATTTCTGAAACCCCACCACCACCTGCAAATCCGCCAGAACCCGATCCAGAACCTGTAGAACCAGATAAACCTAAAGATCCGGAAAAACCCCTTATTATTGATCAACCAAAGGAACCAGAACCCCAACCAGAGCAACCAGCTCCAAAGGAAAAACCTGTTATTATCGACATAATAAAACCGGAACCTGCTCCTGAGTCTAAAGTTCCAGATCCTGTAATTACACAACCTGTTGAAAATCCAAAACCTTTACCAACCCCTACTGTTAAAACACCACCAAGTCCAGATCCAGTTCGTGATAAAAACACAGAAATAACAGTGGATTTCTATGGTGAAAAAATTAGGGTAAACATCGAAAAACCACAAGCAAGAAAAATCGATCAAAGAGATATTGCAGCAGGTAATGCAAACAGAGTAGAATACATTAATCAAATTACTCCTAAATTATTAGGTATTAAAGTTACTGATAAAATCATTGAAGCAAATAAAAGAAGTAGTTTAAGAGCTTTAGCTAAGGATGTTCCTTTAAATCAGGCAGATTTTCCTGAAATTCGTTCAGGACAGTTAACTAATGATCAAATTAAAGAGGCTTTAGACACCGATTATAGATCAACTGGTTATTATAGAAAAATTATTGATAAATTTTGAAAATTAATTGCAAATGGTGATAAAGTTGTTAACTTTTTAACTGAAGAAGGAAAAAAAGCATATTACAAAGAACTTAAAGCTCACAAAAATGAAGATTGAGCTAAATTAAAAATAATTTCCTTTTTAGATATGACTAAATTTACGAAATTATCATCTAATGCTATTAAAAATTTAGGTGAAGGTATGGTTATTTATGATGATAATTCAAATGTTTATATAAATGATGATGGAGAAATTGATTCATATGCTGTTTCACCACTAATTAACTCAGTAACAGCAAGAATAACAAGAGATAATTCTAAAAAACGGGTATTTGGTTACAACGATTGACGTGCAAGATATCCTGATGAAATTAGAAATGGAACTTATCCAGGGTGAACAAAATCAGATGTTACAAACACTTATTCTTCTAAATATAACTTCACTCCTGGTCAAGGAATCAAATTTGAAAAATTAACAAGAGATGAACCAGAAGCAGATGCAAGAAATGAAGGAATTGTTGTAACAATTGATGTTGCTAATCCTAATGCTTTAGAAAAAACCAAAAAATTAATTGAAGATTTAACTAAAGCAAACGAACAAATAACTTCATACAGAATTATCAACATTGGTAAAAAAGGTTCTTCAAACTATGATTTCTTTAGTATTTTCCAAGCACTACCAAATAAATTACCACAATTAGAATTATTCTTTGAAAATTACAATACAAGTGCACTTTTAGCAATTAAAGATAAAGAAATAGATGAACTTTCTTTATTAACAACAGGAAATTCCCTTGCAGAAGGTTGAGCAATCAACCCTATTGCTCTTAAAAAAGTTGCTTGAATTAACACAGTTGACTATAATGTAAGTTTCAATTATTCTTCAAGACAAACAATTGCAACAAGAATTACCTTTGATACAATTGCTTTCAACGATGTTAATATTGGACCAAATAAAGACTTAACAGAAATCAATAATGCTTTAAGAATGGTTTATTATGTTAGAAATAATGAACCATTCTTCCAAGGAAGTTTTGGACCAGGAAAAGATCCAGATCACAATGAAGGGGAAAACAGTTATCCAACAGGACTTGATTTATCAGGTGCAAAACAATTAAAATCATTAAAAGGTTTAATTTTTTCAGATACAATCAAACCTTCAAATAAACCAAGAAAACTAAAAAGAATTATTTTACATAATGAAGGTGATACTTTTGAAATTAGTGCTTCTGAAATGAATGGAGCACAATTTGCAACAGTATTAGCAACAGAAGGAATGCAACAACCAAAAAGTAAAATAGTTTTTGATAATGGAAAAGTAACTAAAAAAATCAGAATTTTAGCTGATTCATCTGCACACACATTAAATTCAGAAGGAATTGCAAACTTAAATACTTTAATTAATTTTAGTGATCATACTTTTGGTTCTGATACTCATTTTGAAGTTTATAACTATGACACAGCACTTATTAATCAACTAAGAGGTCTTGGAAAAATTGTGGATGTTGTTAATAAAGACGATCCAAAATTTGACTTTAGTTAGAATGGAGAAAAAATGAAAAAAACAAAAAAACTTTTATTATTACCTTTAATTTCATCTTCATTAATTGTGTTTTCTTCTTGTCAAACACAATTAAATCCTTCTGACTCACAACCTGGTAAAACAGATCCTAAAGATCCAAATAAACCCGGAAATGCAGTAATTTCCGGTCCAATTACACAAGAAAGATGAAATAATCTTGTAAAAAATATTAATGTTGATTATAAAGGTTATGATGAATTCAATCGTCCTAAAGAATCAGTAACTTTTGCTAAATTTGCTCAAAATATTTCTAGTTTAAAACCTGAAGTAGTAGGTATTAATGAAAAGGATGTAAAAGTTAATGTACTAGCTGCAATTCCAGATAGAGATGCAAATGGAACTGACATCTCTAGTATAACTGGACAAGGTAGAGTTTTATTTGAATTTGTTTCTAAAAAAGATCCAAAAATAAAAGCAGAAAAAACAATTCAAATTTCTGGTTTTAGTAGCACACCTGTTTTAACAGATGGTGATGGTTATATTAAACAAAATTTAACACAACTTCCTAAAACAGAACAACAAAAATATTTAACAGAATGATCTCAAGATCAAAGATATCAAAAAGATAATGCTGAATATTTAACTGTTCTTAAAAGACAACCAGGTTATGATGAATCAACATTTAGAAAAGATGTACACATAACACAAGAAGAAAAAACTAAATTTGATGCTAAAGCAAAAGAAGCAGGAATTGATACTTTTGATAGTGCTTTAGCTAAAGGATTTACAGTTCCTTCTTATAATGAAGATGGTACTTATGATGGATTAAAAATATATGATGCTCCTGAGTTGGGTAAAGGACCTTCTTGAGTAGATTCAGCAGGAAGAAATCTAGCTAGAGTTGATGGTATTGCAAGATATTTAACAAATGATCATTATAAAACTGCTGCACTACAAACTTTCCATGTGCAATTTAACAATCCAGATCCAGAACATCCAGGAGAGCCAAAATATTCTATAGCAACTTCTGGAACAATGTGAATTTTAGACTATGAGAAAACAACAGATGGAAGTTATCCAACCAAATGATATTTTGGTACTAACTTACACGTTGCAGAAGCACTTAATGATAAAACCGTTGGTTTTGGACTAACAAGATTAAACAGAGATGCTGCTGTTAGAACCAAATTCAAAATTTTATCTCACGATGAAAATTTCACTGGTTTTGGATTCCAAATGAAACCAAAAGCTGGACAATCTGAAAAACCAGTAAAAGTAGTTTATAGTGGAGAAGATTTTTTAAACTCTAAACCTTCTGATTTTCTTGCTAAAGATCAAAAAGCAAAATTTGAAAATACAGAAGAATTTGCGGATTTTGCAGTTATTGAAATTGATTTTACAAAAATCGATGCTTCAAATGTAGGTATTTCAGCAGGAATAAAAGGTGGTTCAGTTTCTTTTAATCAAGAAGCATTTAGAAGCAACCCTGCAGAAATGGCAAAAATCATTACAAATGAATATGCAAATCATGCAAGTGAACAAATTAAATTCAAAACTGAATCATATTTAAAAAAATATGCTGCAATTAATAAAAACTTAAATTATGCAAATCCAGAACCAAATATTGATAATTTATACATTGTAGGTTATCCTTCTGCTAGAAATGATTACTTTTTAATAAGATATGAAGAAGACGATCAAATAAAAGATGCTCCTTATTCCTTTAGTTTATGAACAAATGCGGAAACCAAATACTTTGATGGTATTAATTATGATCAAGTAACAGGTAAATGAAATTATACTGATGAACAAATCAATAGGGGAAATTATTTATCTTACGAAATAGGATACCGTTCTTTTGTTGATAAACCCGGTGTTCTTGATGCGTTTATTTCTGCTACAAGAACAGGAAAAGATTTACATGTTGCTAAGTTAGATCATAATAAACAATTGATAGCGGCTGGTTTATCTTATTTACCAAAACACTATGTTCCAATTGGTGGAGCTTCTGGTTCTTCAATTAGAAATCAGAATAACGAATTAGTTGCTATATATCATACATCCAATAATAGTGCAAAAACAGGAGTTGCTTCAGCATTTAGATCTGAAGGATACGATTATAAAGGAATTTATGGTGGTTCTAGTTCAAATGCATATCACTTACCACAATATGATTTAATCTATGGTGGTGGTAAAGATCAAAAAAACTCTTATAGACAAGCACTTCAAAAATTATATGGTGATAATTATAAAACTAATTTATTTGATAATATTACACAAATTCCAGAAAAATTCCAATTTAAAAACGCAGCAATTGAAACAGCTGCTGAAACTAATACAACCACAGGTAAAAAATAGGGTAAAACCTATTTTTTTGTTTATAATTTATAGCATAGGGAAAGGTGGTATACTTGCAAAAGAAAATTGAAATAAAGTTCTTTGTACCAAGAAGTTTTTATCGGTTAATTTTACCATTATATGGATTATTTTTTGTGATGTTAGTAAGAACTCTTTTACAAGATTTATACTTTAATACGCATTATGTTGTTTTTGCTGTTTCTCTTCTTGGTGCTATTATTATTTTAAGTGTTGCTATTTTTTATACTGTTATGTGAATTAAAATTAATAAAAGCAATATTACTATAGAAGCAGGAAGGTTAAAAGGAGAAAGTTGTGCTAATTTAATAGAACATCCTAAAAATTTTGATTGATTTAAAATTGAAAAAATTGATATTAATGTTAGAGAAATTCTTCAAGTAGAACATTTTTATGAAAAAGGGAGGGATAGTATTAAAGTTATTACTAAAAATCAAACTTACTATTTACATTATGTTTTTAATTACCAAAAAACCTGTGTTTCCCAGTTAACAAAGAAAAAAATAATAAAATTTAGATTGTATATAT
>NZ_JBTGVC010000018.1:0-26383 GCF_054343375.1 Mycoplasma sp. Z386 | reverse complement strand
ATAATGATGAAAAAAACTTAAAGTTTATTTAATTGACTTTAAGTTTTTTATTTACAAATAGTTTAATTAATTTGATAAATTCAATAAAAAATGTTGGTACTAACCCAAAAATAAATGGTAATGCAAATATTCAATTATTAAATGAATTTACATATACATTCATATTAAACACTTTGGAAAATTCTGGTATGTAAGTAACTGGTAAAAGAACAACAAAACTAATTGCAAAAGCTAAAAGAACAAATTTTAAATCATTAAATTTTTGTTTAAATAAACTTTCATTACTTCTTAATATAATAGAATTTAAAGATAAAATTATTCCCATAGTCATAAAACAAGATAAAGAAGCAAAGTTTAATGTTGATAAATTTTCTGCAGCTAAGATTGTTTTTATTTCATTTAAATTTGCTACACCACTTTGACTATAAGCACCTAAATAAAATGCTAATAATGATAGTGTTGTTGACAAGATGGAAAGTAAAGATATTTGAATTATCATTTCTTTAGTTAAGATAGAAGCATTTTTATGATTTGGTTTTTTATTCATTAAATCTTGTTTTGGTCTATTTAAACCTAATGCAATTCCTGGGAAAGTTTCAGAAATAACATTTATTCACAAAATTTGTAAAGAAGATAAAGGATTTATACTAAAAATTAAAATTCCAATAAAAGTAGTTAATAAAGCTGTTAAATTGGTTGTAAAAAGAAAAATCATTAACCTTTTTATGCTATATAAAATACTTCTTCCTTCTTTTATAGCGCTAACTATTGTTGAAAAATTATCATCTGTTAATACCATATCTGCAGCTTGTTTAGAAACATCGGTCCCTGTTATTCCCATAGCACAACCAATGTCAGCAGCTTTAAGAGCAGGAGCATCATTTACTCCATCACCTGTCATAGAAACAACTTTATTTTTGGTTTGTCAAGCTTTAACAATTCTGATTTTATCTTCAGGACTAACTCTAGCAAAAACTGCATATTTTTCTATGTTTTCATTTAAATCTTCATCGCTCATTAGTTTTAATTCACTTCCACTTAAAACTAAATCTTCATCGGATTTTACTATGTTTAATTGTTTTGCAATAGCATAAGCTGTGTTTGCATAATCACCAGTAATCATTACAGTTTTTATTCCGGCTTTTTGTGCAATTGCAATAGAACTTTTAACCTCTTCTCTTGGTGGATCTATCATCCCTATTAATCCAACTAATGTTAAATTTTGTTCCACATTTTTTGAACTTAAATCATCTGGTAATTTGTCTCATTTTCTAATTGCTAATGCTAAAACTCTTAAAGCATTATTAGAAAATTCGATGTTTTTATGTTCTATTTGATTTGACAAATTGTTTGCAAGAGCAAAAATAGAATCAGGAGCTCCTTTTGTAATTGAATAAATATTTTCATTAATTTTTATAAAGACAGTCATCATTTTTCTATCTGAATCAAAAGGAATTTCGTTTATTCTTGGGTGTAAACTAGAAATTGAATCTTTAAAAATTTTATTATCAATTCCATATTGGATAATAGCAGTTTCAGTTGGATCTCCAATTAATTTGTATTCCCCTTTTTCATTTATAGATGAGTTGGCATCTGTACATAAAATAAAATATTTAACAAAGTCTTCTTGTGAAAAAGTGTCATGTTTAAAGGTTTGTACAACCTTCATTTTATTTTGGGTTAATGTTCCTGTTTTATCGCTACAAATTATTGAAACATTTCCTAAAGTTTCAGCAGCTGGTAATTTTTTAACCAGAGCATTTTTATTTGATAATCTTTTAACTCCAATAGATAAAATAACAGTAACAATTGGTACTAAACCTTCTGGTATAGTTCCGATAGCTAAAGTTATAGCGATAACAACACCTTTTGCTCAAAGACTTCAATTTCCTGAAGCAACTACAAAAATATAAATAAAGAAAGTAATTACACATAAAATAGCAGAAAAAATTCCAATTTTTTTACTTAAATTTGCAAGTTGTTTTTGGAGTGGGGTGAGTTTTTCTTTTTCTTGATTTAGTAATTTAGCAATGTTTCCTAATTTTGTTTCCATCCCGATTTTTGTAACTAGAATTTTTGCTCTACCATTTATAACATTTGTGCCAGAATAAACTTCAGTATCTTCGGTTTCTTCTCAGTTAAATTCTAAATTAGATATATTTTTTTTAAAAACACTTAAAGATTCACCTGTTAAAATCGATTCTTCAACCTCTAATTGAGCAGAATTAACAATAATTCCATCAGCTCCGATAGTATTTCCTGCTTCAATTAGTAATATATCTCCAACAACAATGTCTTTTGTATCGATAATTATTTCTTGTCCGTTTCGAATTACTTTTGATGTTGGAGAACTTAAACTAGCAAGTGATTCAATAGATTTTTCTGCTTTATTTTCCTGTATTAAACCAAATATAGCATTTAAAATTACAATAAAAAATATCACAAAAGGTTCTACAAAACTAATTATAAATTCTATATGATTCTTATATTCATAATGAACTATCGCTTCATAAATAGCAATTCCTAAAGCTAAAAATGCAGCAATAATTAAAAGAATAATCATCGGTTCAATAAACTGTTTTAAAAACTTAATAATTAAAGGTGTTTTCTTTTTATTTTTAAGTTCGTTTACACCGTATTTTTCTTTATTTTTAGAAATTTGTTCATGATTTAAACCTTTATTTAAATCAACGTATTTAAATGTATTTTGTAAAGAATTATTTTTGTTTTCCATTATTTCTTTCTGCTGCTTTTTCTACAAAAGCACTAAATAGTTTATGTGGATTTAGTGGTCTTGCATTGAATTCTGGATGATACTGCACACCAATATAAAAATCTTTGCTTTTATCTTCACAAGATTCAACCAGACCTAATTCTGGATGATAACCTGAAAAACTAAAATTTTCATCTTCTAATTTTTCAATAAATTCATGTTGTATTTCGTATCTATGTCTATGTCTTTCAAAAACAGAAGTACTTTTGTAAAATTTAGCAATTAAAGAATCTTTTTTAAACACTGTTTCAGATTCTCCTAATCTTAAAGTTCCGCCCATTTGGTCTTTTTCATTTTTACCTTTTATAAAATCTAAAACATAAACTTCTTCTTTGTTGTTTGTAGCAAATTCTTTAGAAGTTGCGTGTTTATAACCTTTTAGACGTGCTTGAGCAACTGACATTGCTTGCATACCTAAACAGATACCAAAAGTTGGAATATTTTTTTCTCTTGTATATGTTGCTCCTAAAACTTTTCCTTCAAAACCTCTAATACCAAATCCAGGTAAGATAATTACACCATCAGCATCATCGAGTTTTTCAGATATATTTTCATTAGTTAGAATATTAGAGTCAACATATTCTAGTTTTACTTCATATCCTTTATCAAATGCAGAAATTTTAATAGCTTCATTTATTGATTTATAAGCATCGGAAAAACTGGTATATTTCCCAAGCATTTTGATTAATAATTCAGCTTTTTTTTCTTTATTAACTTTGTTAGCAAAAGTTGTTCATTTTCTTAAATTTGGTTTTATATGTGTAATATTAAAGTAATCTAATATAATATTAGCTGCGTCTTTTTTTTCTAAATATAAAGGCATTTCATATACATTTTTTAAATCAGGAGCAGAAATAACATTTCTTGGATTTAAAAATGTAGTTTTTGCAACTTTATTTAAAATAGTGTGATCAACTTCGTCGTTAGATCTTAAAAGTATCATATTAGGTTTTATACCCATACCTCTTAATTTGTTAATAGAATCTTGTGTAGGTTTGGTTTTAAAATCACCTGATGTTTCAAGAAAAGGAACATAAGTTACGTGAATGAAAAAAGTGTTTATTCCGTTGAATTCACTACTCATTTGTGCTATTGCATAAATAAACGGATTTGATTCAATATCCCCTACTGTTCCACCTATTTCAACTATAACAAAGTCACTTTTATATTTTTTTTCTATATTTTTAATTATACTAATTATTTCATCGGTAACATGTGGGATATATTGAACGGTTTTACCATCATAATATCCTTCCCTTTCTTTTTCTAAAATATTTCAAAAGATTCTACCACTTGTAAAATTGGAATCTTTTGAAAATTTTTCATCAATAAAACGTTCATAGTGACCAAGATCAAGATCTGTTTCTCCACCATCAGCAGTTACATAAACTTCTCCGTGTTCGTAAGGAGACATAACTCCAGGATCCACATTTAAGTAAGGATCTAATTTTAAAACAAAAACACTAAAACCTCTTGATTTTAAAAGGTTTCCGATTGAAGCAGCAGAAACTCCTTTTCCTAATCCGGAAATTACACCACCTGTAACAAAAATAAATTTAGACATTTTTTCTCTCTTTCATACTAATACATTTAATATTTAAATTATACAAAAATATTGATATTTTGTTTTTGTAAAAATAAAAAAATATTTATAATTTAAATATGAAAAACAAAACTAAAAAAATTATATTATCATCAATAGTGCTTGGTACTATTGCGGCATCTTCTATTGGCGCAACTTTAGCAATAGTCCTTAATAAAAACAAAAATAAAGAAAGTATATTTTTAAAGGAAAAAATTAAATTTAGCAGAACAAAAGATAAAGTTTTTATATTTCTTCCTAATTCTTTTAAAGAATCAATTAAAGATATTGAATTAACTTTAAAAGAAAAGCAAACAGATTCTAAAACTTATGTTTCAAAAGAGTTTATTTATTTGAATGGCAAAATTGAAGTTTTAATTCCTTCAATTTTGCAAGATAAATCTTCATTATTTATCGATAAACTCTTTATAAATAAAGAAAATATTTCATTAAAAATATATGCTGATACTGAAAGAGAAATTATATTTAGTGAAGAAAAAAAAGAACCTGAAGTTCCTAAAACAGATCCTGATACACCTAAACCTGAAAATCCAAAGGAAAAAGACGTAATTGATAATCCAGACAATGGTTCCATAAATAATATTGAAGATCCAAACGATAAACAAGAGCCAGAAATTCCTGATTCAAATGAAAATGATGACTTTGTAATTTCATCTTTAGAAATTTTAGAAAAAACAGATGAATTTGCAAAACTTAAAGTAAATTTTTCTAAACATTTATTAAAAAATGTAAAAAATAAAGATTTTCAAATTGAAATATCTGGAAAAATTAAGGATAAACAATTTTTTAACTCCCAACAATATATTGAAAATTCCGATTCAGTTATTTTTAATTTATCAAATTTAGAGTTTAGTGAAAACTATTTAATTAATAATATTACTTTAAATAATAAACCACTAACTAGCTTAAATTCAGCACAAAAAATAGGAAATAATTGAGAAAATTCTGAAAATACAAATGATTTTGTCTTTCAAACAAACGAGTATTCTCAAAAAATATCTTATGAAAGTATAAGTTATCACATTGATGAAACAAATCCAAATCGTTTATTACTTTCTTTTAACAATGTGGAAAAATTATTTGAATTCACAGAAAGTGAATATATTGGAAAATTAACTTTAAAAGATAAAACAAATTCAGATACAGAATTTACTGTAGATATTTCAATTAGAAAAACAGAAAATGAAGGGTTAAAAAATATTCCTATCACAATTAGTACAACTAGTGATTCATCAACTTTTGACTATGAAGATGGATTTGAAATTCCTTCAAATGCTATTTTAGAAATAGTGGATTTTAAAATTGATAGAAGTGGATTAGTTTCTGTTGTTGAACCAAGAATTTCTATTTTACCAAAAGACGGAATAAATAAAGAATTTAGTTCTAAAACAAGTTTTAGTAGATTCAAAAATACTGAGTTTAATTTAGAATCTAATAATAATTTGAAAGTTAAAACAGAATTAGAACTTGTTGATATTGATCCAAGTAGTTTGAATAATGTTAAATTGGAATTTATATCTAATTTTGGTGGTTATTGAAAAATAAATGCAACTAAAGTTAATGAGAAATGAGAAGTAAATATTCCAAATTATAATTATTATGGAAAAATTTCTTTAACTAAAGTTTTTGTAAATAATAAAGAAATTCAATTAGATTATTTACATAAAGGTGTCCTTGAATTTAATAATAATAAAAATAGTGAAGAAGAGTCACTAATAAATTCTGTAAATATTACCGAAAATAAAGAAAATTCCTTTATATCTGATATTTATGTAAATTTTAATAATAGCGAATCCTTAGATCAATTTTCTTTATTAAAACCAAGACTTGAAATTTTTGATACAAATAATTTAACTCAAATTATTGAACCAAAATTCCTTTATAAAGATAAAAATAATTATATATTTAGCACTTCTTTAAAAAACAATGTTAATTATAAAATTAAAAAATTAAGTTTCGGAACTAAAAATTTTAGTTTTGAAAATTCATTTACAAAATCAAAGACATCTACATCTAAAACAGAAATAGAATTAAATGAAATAATTAATAATATTTCTTCTTTAAATTTAACAAAGAAATATTGAGCTTCTGGAGCACTAAAATCTTTAAATTCAACATCTGATTTTGTAAACATAACTGACATTAATAAGATTAGTAATTTTGATGATTCAATAGAAATAGAAGTAAATAAATCTTCTTCTGAAACAGAAATTGATGAAAGAAATGGTATTTTAAAATTAAATATCAAATTAAAATCTGGATCTAATTATTCAATTTCTAAAAAAATTACAATTAACAATTTATATAATGTTAATTTCTTTGAACATTTTAATCAAAGTAATAGTTATTTTGAGAAATTAATTTCAATATCGAATAAAGGTTTAACTAAATCCACATTAGATTTTGACAAAACATTTACTGAAGTAGAAACTAACGATTTACATTATTCATTTGGAAATCCAACTACTTGAGTTGAAATAAAAAATGAAAAATTAAGTGATTTTTTAAATATTGATGAATCACTAAAAAGTTATGATAGCTCAAAACTAAAAATATTTTTTATCAAATTTAGAGATCAAAAAAATTTATATGATCCACATATAACTTCTGCATATTCAATGCAAGGTTTTATGGAATATAAAATAGGTTTTTGATTTGATAATTTAAATGAAAATAATCCAGAATCTAAATATAAGAAAATTTATGGACCTATGTTAGTTGGTGGATTTAACTTTGATAATACATCACAAAGTCTTTACTTAAATTTTAAAGAAAAAATTGAAAAATTTTCAATAGAAAAATGAGATGAATTTAATAGTTATTATGGATTTAAAAATCCTGGTTCTGTTGATTTAGATAATTTAATTGCTGAAATTAATCAAATTTCTAATAAACAAGAAAGATGAAATAAAATTTTAGAATATACAAAAATAAGCAAATTGTTATCTAGTGTAACTGATTTAGTTAAAAATTCATTTAATCCTCCGATTTCAAAAGATTTTTACAATATTCAAGTAGAAACAGCAAGCAAAGAAACTATTGGAGAAAATAATTTCCTTAAATTAAAAGTCAGTTTAAAATCTCATTCCTTTAATAGAACTATTCAAAACAATGACAATAATAATATAGGCAATAATTTTATTGATATATTATTCTTAAAAAGATAAAAACTCAATTTGATTGAGTTTTTTATTTATTAATTTTAAATATTCTTTCAGAGTTTAGATCTTTAATTATAGAACCGGATAAACTTTCTGGTAAATTATCATTTATATAGAAAGTTAGCGTGTTTAAATCTGTATATCCTTTATATTCTTTATTATTTATTATTATTGAAAATAGGTGATTTAACTCATTATTTAGATAAGTATTTGGTAGTTCAAAATGTAAATAAGTTATGTTATTTATAGTTTCTCTTTTTAAAATATTAATATTTGTTATATTATTTTCGAATGTTGAAATTTTAGTGATTTTTTTATTAGCAAAAGGTATAAGCATATGTGAAGCATTATTAATAAATTCTATTGAAGATAAATAATATGTTTTATTAGCTTCAAAGAAAGAATCATTCAGCATAATTTCTAGTTTATTTTTATCTATTAAGTGTAATATTTTTTCTTCATTTGTAGTAATATGATTTTTTTCATCTATTACAACGAAACTTGCTTTTATTTCTGAACTACTAGTAGTTTCTAAATTATTTTTTAGTAAAATATCTAATTTATTTTCTTCTTTTTGGACAGTAATAAGATTGTTTGTTTCTATTGTATTTTTATTAAAAATAAACTTATTTTTATTTAAATTAATTTCATTATTGGAATATTCAACTTGAATAAAATCTTCTGTTTGAAAAGAATTTTTAAATTCAAATAATACAGCTTTTTTCTTTAAATCCACAACGTTGAAATTATTAACTTCTTCTAACAATTCTTTATTTTTATTATAATGCTTAATTTTAAATTTTTGAGAACTTAAATCTATTCAATTATTCGGATCATTTATAAAAAGTAAAGAACTTTTATTTGTTACAAAAGAATTTTCAAGTGAAACTTCTTTTTTTTCTGCTTTATAATAATTTTTTATAGATTCACTAAAATCTTTATAATTGGAAATAATTTTATTTTGTTCATTTGAAGAATTTGCAATTTCTAATTGCAAAATATTTCAAACATATTTATCACTTAATTGATTTAAGTCAAAAGAAAGATTTTTTTCTTCAATAGTTCCTAATATTTTTTTAACTTCATTATTTCTATTTTCGAAAATTAAAGAAAAATTATTGAAATTATTTGGATTTTTTATATTTTTATTTAAAGTTTCTAAATTTATAATTAATTTATTTTCAATGATTTGTCCAAAATTTAAATTTGAAATAGTTAATTTTTCTTTATTTAATTCTAAAAAATGATTATCAATTAAATTATCAGTGGGATTAAAATATAATTTTTTAAGTAAATATTTTCCTTTTACTAAATCATTAGGTATATCTATTTTTAATGAATTATTTACTATAGTTATGTTTTTTGTTTTATTTATATTTGTATTTTCAATATTTTCTAAAGTATAAGTTATAGAATTACTATTTAAAATATTGGTAAAGAAAATTTCTAATTCCCCCTTTTTTCCCGTATTTTTGATTTCAAAAAAAGGGAAATTAATTTTTATATTTTCTGTTTTTTCAACAAGTGTAATGTCGCTTGGTATCTGAATTGAATAACTACCTTTTTTTGGAATAGATAAATCATTTATATTTATAACTCAAAAATTATCATTATTCACTTTTTGTCAAGATGCTTTAAAAGTAATACTTTCGTTTTCTTCATTAGTAAATTCAATTTCTTTGGATGAATTGTTTATAGGCTGATTATCTTTAGTTTTTAGAAAAATTTGTCATCCATTGGTATTTTTAGAAATACTGAAATTAGTTGTTTCATTTTTTTTAATATCTATATTTTGATTATTTTTATGTTTTAAAACAATAGCAGTTGTTCCCACGGCAACAGGAATTCCGATTGCGATAATTGGCAAAGCTATAAATAATGCTTTTTTTGTTTCTTTTTTATTTTTTAACATTTTTCTCCTTTTGATTATTTAAAAATTACTATTTATAAATTATAAAACTAATACAAAAAAATAAAATAACTTTCTTTATTTTTTATAAATTTTTATAAAAAAACGAAAATAATTCTTTTATTGAATTTATTTTCAATAATAAAGAAATAGTTTTTTAAAAAAGTATTATAATTTTTATTATTAAATAAATAAGGAGAAAAAATGTTTTTTCAAAAAGAATTAGAAAATAAAATTGATATAAAAAACAAAGAATTAAAATCAAAAAAAACCATTTTATTAATAGATGGAGAAGATCAAAGAGCTATTGATGCAGCTAAAAAATTAGTTAATACTGATTTAGTAAATGTTATTTTACTTGTAAATAAAGAAAATAAAAACCTTTCTTCTAAAATTCAACAAGAAGTAATTAGTTCTTCTAAAAAGGAAAAATACGCAAAATTATTTTTTGAAGCAAGAAACGGAAAAGAAACAATGGAATCTGCTCAAAAAAGTTTAGAAAGCAATCCTTTTTATGGAATGATGATGTTAAAAAACAAAGAAGTAGATGGTGTAGTTGGTGGTTTAAATTATACTACAGCCGATATTTTAAGAGCTGGTTTTAAAGTGATAGGTCCTAAAAAAGGGATAAAAACTATTTCATCTGCTATGATAATGCACAAAGAAAATGAAAAATTTATTTTTTCAGATATATCTGTAAATATAAAACCAAATTCAGATCAGTTAGCAGAAATTGGTTTAAATTCAAAAGAATTTGCAAAGAATTTAGGAATAAAACCAAAAATTGCTTTCCTTTCTTTTTCAACAGATGGTTCAGCTATTAGTGATGAATCTAAATTAAGTTCAGAAGCAACTATTAAATTTAATGAATTAAGTGATGATGTTAAAGCTATCGGTGAAATTCAATTCGATGCAGCTATTAGCGAAAATGTAAGAAAAGCAAAATATAAAAAAGAGTCATATGAGGGACAAACTAATGTTTTTATATTCCCTAATTTAGATGCAGGAAATATAGGATATAAAATAGCACAAAGACTTGGGAATTATGGGGCAATTGGTCCAGTTATTACTGGTATTGCAGAACCTGTAAATGATTTATCTAGAGGATCAACTGTAGAGGATGTTTATAATACAGTTTTAATTACAACATTACAGACTTTTAAAGAGGAAAAATAATATGAATAAAAAAATATTAGTAATAAATGCTGGTTCTTCATCAATGAAATGATCATTATTTAATAAAGAAGATTTTAAAGTTATAGCTTCAGGAATCGCAGAAAGAGTTGGGATAGCTAATTCTTTTATTAAAATGTCATTTGGTGATAATGATATTAAAAAAGAAGTTGAAATGCAAAATCATAAAGAAGCAGCAAATAAAACACTTGATTTATGACAAGAAAATAAAATTATTAATTCTTTAGATGAAATTGAGTTAATCGGATTTAGAGTAGTTCATGGTGGTGAATATTTTAAAGATTCTACAAAATTAACAAAAGAAGCAATTGAATTAATAGATGAATGTTCAAAATTTGCTCCATTACATAATCCTGGAGCAATCCAAGCAATTAAAGCTATGCAAGAAGTTTTACCTAATGCTAAAATGAGTGCTAGTTTTGACACAGCCTTCCATACTTCTATTCCTGATATTAATTCAAAATACGGGATTAATAAAGAATTTGCAGAAAAATACGGCATTAAAAAATATGGAATGCATGGAATTAGTCATAAATTTATTACATTAAAATTAGAAAAAATTTTAAATAAAGAAAAAATAAATTTTGTTAATTTACATATAGGAAATGGAGCATCTTTATGTGCTATTAAAGATTCTAAATCATTTGATACATCTATGGGATTTACTCCATTAGCGGGCATAATGATGGGAACAAGAAGTGGAGATATAGATCCGGCGATTCATGAATATGCAACCGAAGCTGCTAATATTTCTTTAAAAGAATTTACCAATTTGTTAAATAAACAATCTGGATTATTAGGTGTTTCTGGTATTTCATCTGATATGAGAGATTTGGTTCAAAGATACAAAGAAAATGATCAAAATGTAATTTTTACTTTAAATTTATATATTCAAAAAATTGTAGATTATTTAGTTAACTACATTAATAAAGTTGGTAAAAAAATAGATGCATTAGTTTTTACAGCAGGAATTGGTGAAAATTCTAGTTTTATTAGAGAATTAGTTATTGAAAAATTAACCTTACCAAATTTAAATATTGAACTGGATAAAGATAAAAATAATGTTTCACCTTCAGAAATTAAAGATTATACATTAATTTCTTCTTCTAAATCCGACATTCCTGTTTATGTAATAAGAACTAATGAAGAATTACTTATTGCACAAGACGCATTAAAATTATATGAATAAAGCAATATTTGCAGGTAGTTTTGATCCTTTTCACGAAGGGCATTTAAATATTTTACAAAAAGCTTTAAAAGTATTTGATTTTATATATGTTGTAATAACTAGAAATCCAGATAAAAAGCAAATAAGTTCATTTCAAGAAAAAAAATCAATAGTTCAGCAAAAAATAGATAAACTTAAAAATGTAGAAATATTGATTAACGATAAAGAGTTGACTGCAGAATTTGCAAAAAAACTAGATGTTAAATTTTTAATAAGAGCAGCAAGAAATGATATAGACTTTAGTTATGAATTAGAACTTGCATATGGAAATAAAGAAATTTACAGCGAATTAGAAACAATTTTATTTTTTCCAGATGAAAAAAACCGAGAAATAAGTTCAACATTAGAAAGACATAAAAAAATTTATGATAAAGGATTTTAGATGTGAAAATTTATAGTATCTTCTTCAAAAAAAGAAAATTGATATTTTCATAAAGGAAAAGAAATTTGTTTTATAGGTAGATCTAATGTTGGTAAATCTTCTTTAATAAACGCTCTTGCAAACACAAAAATAGCAAAAACTTCAAATACTCCCGGTAGAACACAATTAATTAATTTTTTTGAAAACAACGACCAAAAAATAATCGTGGATTTACCTGGTTATGGATATGCTAAAATGTCAAAATCTCTTTCTGAAAAAATGTTCAATATGATTGAAGAATATTTTACTTTTAGGGAAAATTTAGATACTACTTTTTTACTTTTTGATTCTAGAATTGGATTAACTGATAATGACAAAAGTATGTTAGAATTTTTAGAATTTTTAAATAAAAAAATTATTTTAGTTGCAACTAAAATAGACAAATTAAACCAGTCACAATTATATAAAGTCAAAAAAGAAATCGAATTACTAAATAAATATGAATGTTTTTTTGTTTCTTCAACAAAAAAGAAAAATTTAAATTTATTAATTCAAAAAATGGATGAAATTTTAATGTAAAATAAAATCTATTTAATTGATATAATTTTATTAGTAGGATTATTTGTTCATAAAAAATCATCTTAGTTGAATATCAAAACAAATTTTACTACTGATTTAATTTATATAAAGTTAAACATAATTTAATAATATAAATATAAAAAAAAGAAAGGAAAATTATGGCAAATTTATTTAATCCAAATAATAACAATGAACCAAAAGGATTTGAACCTACAGTTGATAATAGTGCAAAAAAACCTGTTTGTTCAGTAGCGGCAAAAGTATTTTTCTGAGTTTTTGGAACATTACTTCTATTTTTTGCACCAATTTATTTCTTAGTTAAAAGAAATGGATTTTTAAGACAACAAAATGAAATCAATGAGGCAGCTGGTACAATCGAAACTCAATTAGCTAAACGTAGTGATACATTAATAAAATTAGTAGATCAAGTTAAATCACACAAAAATTTTGAACAATCTATTCTTACTGATGTAACTAAATTAAGAAATATGACTAAAAGTATTGATAATGCTTCTCAAGTAGAAGGTTTAACTAATTCAGTTTTAGGTAGATTGATTGCTGTTTCAGAAAACTATCCAGATTTAAAAACATCAGCACTTTATGGTGAATTAATGGAACAAACAAGTTATTTAGAAAGAGAAATAGCTGCAGCAAGAAGACTATATAATAGTAAAGTTAACACATTTAACACTTCTATTTTAGTTTTCCCAGCAACAGTTATATCAAGTTCATTACACTTAGAAACTTATCCATTATTCCAAGCAAGCGCACAACAAAGACAAGATGTTTCTATGAAAGATTTATAAAATTAGATGAAAACAATAGACAATTATAAAACATTTTCAGAGTTTCAACATATTTCAAAAGAAACAATTTATCCATTTATTAAAAATACAATAGATGAAACTTTTGATAAGACAAAAGATTTACAAGAAAAAATAAAAAAAGCACATTTAATTTTTTCTATTTTTATAATCACAACACTAGTTTTACTTGGATTATCTATTTTATTTGTTGTTATTTGATTACTTCAAAAAAATGTTTCTTTAACAGTAGCTGCATTAGTTTTCTTTGTTTTAGGTTTAATAAGTTCTTTGGTAGCTTCAATATTTATGAAGAAAAAGAAAAATTTAATTTTGATGCTTCAACTTGAAATTCAAAAAAACCTCAATGTTCCTTCTATTTATAAAGAAAGCATTAAAGTTTTAGATGAAACCTATGATTATAAAATAAATAAAGAAATTGACGAAAGTAATAATTTTAGTTTAGATAAAAGACACATTGAAGAAGTTCAAAGTGATTTAGCAAGAAGCTATGATAAAGTTGTTTTAGAAAGCAAAACATCAATTAAAAGAGTTTTAATTAATCAAAAATATCCTGTTGTTTTTTTAAACTTAAAATGAAAATGTATTGATTATGCTAAGAAAAAAGGGGATAACGATAGAGTTACATACGTAGATAACGGTATTATGCAAATCGATACAACAGTGCTTGGTGATAAAGGTTTTGCCTTTGAATTATTTAGATCATCTTTTTTTAGTAAAAAAAACATAGAGAAATTAGAAAATAAAGATTTTGTTAAAACATTTTCTCCACGTTCAAATAACGAATTAAAAATAAGACAAATGTATACACCTCTTGCAATGGAACTATCACTAAAGAGATATCATGATAAAAACGGTGTTCAAATTACAGGATTACATTTATTATCATCAGGATCTAGAATTTATTATACTTATAATTGTAGTTTTGGTTTTATGGAACTAGATTTTCCAAAATCATCTGATAAAGTTAAAATTTTAAATAAAGTTTATAATGATATATTAGTTGATGTTTATTCTCTATATTATCTAATTTCATTGATTAATAATACTACACTTTATTTACAATAATAAAAAAATGAGATTTAAGTATCTCATTTTTTATTTTCCAAATTTAAATAAACAAATATCGCCATCTTGCATTTCGTAATTTTTTCCTTCTAGACGCATTTTTCCTTGTTCTTTAGCGTTTTTTTCACCACCATTATCAATATAATCACTATAACTAATTATTTCTGCTTTTATGAATTTTTTTTCAAAATCGCTATGAATAATTCCTGCACATTGTGGTGCAAACATTCCTTTGGTGAAAGTTCAAGCCCTAACTTCTTTAACACCTGCTGTAAAATAAGTTGCTAAATTTAAAAGCTTAAATGCTTCTCTTGTTAAAATTTCAAGTCCTGAATATTCTAGTTTATATTCATCTAGAAATATTTGTTTATCTTCGTCATTTAATAAACTAATTTCATATTCTAATTGGATAGAAATAGGAAGTAATAAATTATTGTAAGAATCAACAAGAGTTTTAAGATTATAAAAATGCTTATTATTCAAAGGATTTTCTATATCTTCTTGAGAGATATTTCCAACATATAATATAGGTTTTAATGTTAATAACTGGTAACCTTTGACAATTTTTAATTCTTCTTCTGATAAATTAACGTTTCTTGCTGGAATATTATTATCAAATGCTTTTTTGAGTTTTAAAGCAACTTGATATTCCGCCTTTACATCTTTATCACTACTATTGAGTGCTTTCTTTTCTACCCTTTTAATTACATTTTCAATTACTTGCATATCAGCAAGTAATAATTCTAAATTAATTACTTCCACATCGTTTTTAGGATTTATTTCATTTGCAACATGTAAAATATCTTTGTTTTCAAAGCAACGAACAACTTGAATAATTGCATCTACTTCTCTTATATTAGATAAAAATTTATTACCAAGACCTTCTCCTTTAGAAGCTCCTGATACTAACCCTGCTATATCAACGAAAGTAAAGGTTGTTGGCAAGATTCTTTCAGGATTAACAAATTTTGCAATTTCGTTTAATCTTTTATCTTTTAATTCAACTATTGAAATATTTGGTTCAATAGTTGTAAAAGCATAATTTGCTGATTCAGCTTGCACTTTTGTTAATGCAGAAAACAAAGTGGATTTTCCTACGTTAGGTAATCCAACTATTCCGGCTTTTAATGACATATTTCTCCTTTAAAAAATCTTTAGAGTATTGCTCTAAAGATTTTTATATTATTTTCTAATTCTTTCAGATACGAATGGTAATAATGCAATAATTCTTGCTCTTTTGATAGCTGTAGATAATAATCTTTGATGTCTAGAACATGTACCAGTTAATCTTGAAGGATGAATTTTTCCATGACTACTAATATATTTTTTAAGTAATTCTGTGTTTTTGTAATCAATATATTGCATTGATTCTAAACAAAAATTACAAGGTCTTTTTTTGAATTGTTTTTTTACTTTACGATTAATCATTTTTCTCCTTAGTTAATTATAAAAAACTTTCAACATCTCAATCTGTTTCTTCTTCATCATCATTTAAAGTAGTTTTTTCTACATTATTTTTTGATGAATATTCTGAATTATTTACAGTTGAAAATGTTGGTTCTGCAGGATTTGTTGCTGAAACAGAAGGGTTATTATTAATATTTTTTCTTCTATTTTCGCTTTCTTGCTTGCTTTCTAATAAAGTTACATTTTCAGCAGAAACTTCATTTGAAGTAACGTTTTGTCCTTGATTATTAACAAAACTATTTGTAGCAAAGGAACCTTCCACAAGGATTCTAGAACCTTTTGATGCATTTCTTGCTAAAAATTCAGCACTATTTCTTCAAACTACAACAGGTATAAAATCAGTAATTTCATTGCCATCATTAGTTGAATATCTTCTTGATACAGCAACTGTTAATCTTAAATAACTAATATTAGATTTAGTTTTATTTAATTCTAAATTATTCGCTATTCTTCCTATTAATATAACTTTATTCATTGCAAACTCCCTTATTATTCTTTATTTTCAGTTTTTTTTGTAACTCTTGTTCTTTTAACAACTTTTTTTTCTTCAGCTTTTGTTTCTTTATTTTGTTCTGAATTTTCAGAATTAGAATTTTCTTTTGAGTTTTGTTGATTTTTAAAGAATGAAAGTTTACGTTTTTTAGGTTTTACTTTTCTATTTAAACCTTTTTCTGTGTCTAAGTTAACAACAAGACTTCTTCAAATTGTTTTTTGAATGTTTGTTTTTCTAACAAATTCAGCAATTTTGCTTTCTTCTGATTCTACATTCATTAAAACAAAAATTCCTGTTTTAGATTTATTGATTGGATAAGCTAACTCAGTTCTTTCTAATTTTTCTACACTTTTAACACCATTTGAAAAAACTTCTTTTGCAATTTTTTCTGCTAATGCAACATCTTCTGTTGGTGCTAAAATTAGCATAATTTCGTATTTTGCCATTTTGGCTCCTTTCGGTCATCAGGATCTTTTTTCAAGATCAAGGAGTATATATTAGAAATACTCTTTTGAATTATATAATATTTTGCTTAATTATCTATTAAATTTGTAAAAAGATTTTACTTAAACATATTTTCTTATACAAAATATAATACATTTTTTTATTATATATTAATTAAAAAGTGTTATAATTAAATAGTTACTTGTGTAACCATTCTAAAAAGGTAGTGACTAAAAAGTCCAATCATTTATAAAATGAACCTCAAAGATGAGCCATATGAGGAGGAAGCATGTTTGCAATAATCAAAACTGGTGGAAAACAACTTATTGTTAAATCAGGAGATACAATTTTTATTGAAAAAATTGATGGAAACGAAGGAGACAAAGTTTCTTTTAACGAAGTTCTTGTTCTTGATAAAAAAGTTGGAACACCTTTTGTTAAAGGTGCAGTTGTTGAAGGTGTAATTGAAAAACAAGGAAAAGCTAAAAAAATCGTTGTTTATCGTCACAACCCTAAATCAACTCATAAAAGAAAATTAGGTCATCGTCAACCTTATACTCGTGTAAAAATAACAGAATTGAAAGGATAATTTAAAATGGCAAAAACCAAAGCTGGTGGTTCTACTAGAAACGGTAGAGATTCGATAGGTAGACGTCTTGGTGTTAAATTAAGTGATGGTCAATTCGCAACTGCAGGAGCAATTATTTTCAGACAAAGAGGAACTAAAATCTTCCCTGGAAATAATGTTGGACGTGGAAACGATGACACATTATACTCACTAATTGACGGATATGTAAAATTCGAAACAAAAAGAAACAGAAAAGTTGCTTCTGTTTATGAAGAAAGAAAATAGAAAAAAAACTTAAAAAATAACTAGATTTAATCATCTAGTTATTGTTTTATTCTGTTTAATGTAAATTATGATATAATTCCATAATCATTACTATTAAATATAACACAAAATTAATTAAAAAAGGAAGAAAAATGGAAAAAAAATTCAAAATTAGAAAATTTGGACCAATAACTGAAAGAAGAGATTATTCAAAAACTAAACATACGTTAGAAACTCCTGATTTTCTTGAAACACAAAGAAAATCATTTAACTGATTTTTAACAGATGGTTTAGATGAATCATTGAATAAAATTTACCCTATTGTTTCTGCAAATGGAAAAATTGAAATTCAATACATACCTGGTTCAGTAAGAGTTGAAATTCCAAAAGATGAATTTCAAGCAATTAAAGAAGCAAAACAAAAAGGAACATCTTATACAGGGAAAATAGTTGGTTCTTTAAGAAAACATACTGTGGAAACAGGAGAAATTGACGAAAGTACAGATATTATTTATGGAGAAGTTCCTTTAATGACAAGTGGTGGTACTTTTATCATAAATGGTTCTGAAAAAGTTATTGTTGCTCAGTTGATTAGATCTGCTGGGGCATATTTTGGTAAAAACGTTCGTAATAAACAAGCGGATGACTTGTTTAACAAAGTTGAAATTATTCCACAACTTGGATCTTGAATTGAAATTTTCCACAGAGTTACAGGTAACTCAATTGATACAGTAAAAATTAGAATTGATAAACATAAAAACATTCCTTTAACCACTTTTTTAAATGGTTTAGGTTTGAAAAAAGAAACAATGTTACAACTATTTGGTAATTCAAGTGTTTTAAAAGAGTCAATTAAAAAAGAAAAAATCGAATCCAGTAAAGATAATTTAGAGTTAATTTATAGAATTATTAGAAAAGGAGATAGAATCACCGATGAAGCTATTTTCAATTTAATTCCTTTAACTTTATTTAATGACAGAAGATACAATTTATCTAAAACTGGTAGATACATGTTGAATAGAAAGTTAAATTTAGTTGAAAGAATTTTAGAAACTTATTTAGCAGAAGATTTAACAAATGACAAAGGGGAAATTCTTTACAAAAAAGAAACTTTTATTACTCCAAAACTTGCTTTAGAAATTCAATCTCAATTTGATAAAGGTATCTTAAAAACAGTAGACATTCCAGATATTACTTCTCAAGTTTATGGAAAACAACTTGATATAAATCCTTCTTTAGAAAAAAGAACAAAAGTAATTATGGTAAAAGTATGACCAAACAAAAGATCTTTAGAAAATGGCAAAGATCCTATTTTAGTTATTGCAAACGATCCTACTTCTACAGAAATGCATTTATTAATTTCTGATATTATTGCAACCATTTCATATTACTTTAATTTAATTGATAATTTAGGAAAAGAAGATGATCCTGACTCACTTGTTAATAAAAGAATAGTTGGAGTTGGTGAATTATTACAAAACCAATTCATTGTGGGACTTACTAAACTAGAAAAACACGCAAAAGAAAAACTATCTACAAAAGAAATGGATAAAATTACACCTAAAAGTATTCATAATAATAAACCAATTTATAACCAATTTAAAACATTTTTTAACTCTTCAAAATTATCACAATTTATGGATCAAATTAATCCACTTGCTGAAATTGCAAACAAAAGAAGAGTTACATCTCTTGGACCTGGAGGGTTAAATAGAGATACAGCCCAATTTGAAGTTCGTGACGTTCATGCAACTCATTACGGAAGAATTTGTCCTATTGAAACTCCTGAAGGACAAAACATTGGACTTATTTTAAACCTTGCTTCTTATTCAAAAGTTGATGATTATGGATTTATTCAAACTCCTTATTATGGAGTTGAAAACGGAATTATTAACTATGATAAAGTTTACTGATTAACAGCAGTGCAAGAATATGGTTTTAAATTTGCTCAATCTTCTGTTGATGTTGATGAAAATAACAAAATTTTAGGGGATAAAATTACTGTTAGAAAAGATCACGAATATTTAATTGTTAAACCTGAAGAAGTTGATTATATTGATGTAGCTTCAAAACAAATGACTTCTATTGCTGCAAGTACCATTCCATTTTTAGAAAACGATGATGCTAACCGTGCATTGATGGGCGCAAACATGCAAAGACAAGCAGTACCATTAATTGAATCTGAAACTCCACTAGTTGGAACTGGTGCTGAATATGATGTTGCAAGATATGCTGCAACCAATTTAAAAGCAAAGAAAGCTGGAGAAGTTGTTTTTGTCGATTCACAACAAATTAAAATAAAAAGTAGTGACAAAATAAACGAAATAATCGATTATAATTTAAGAATTTTTGAAAGATCCAATCAAGGAACTGTTATTAATCAAAAACCAATAGTAAAAGTAGGGGATAAAGTTGAAGCAGGACAATTAATTTGTGATGGTCCTTCAACTAAAAATGGAGAATTAGCTCTTGGTAAAAATGTGCTAGTTGCCTTCTCTACATGACATGGATTCAACTTCGAGGATGCTGTTATTATAAGTGAAAAATTAGTTAAAGATGATGTCTTTACTTCTATTCACATTGAAGAGCAAACTATTCAATTTAGAGCATCAAAAGCAGGAGATGATATTCTAACAACAGATATTCCAAATGCTTCTTTACGTTCAAAAAGACATTTAGATGAAAACGGGATTGTTCGTGTTGGTTCTGAAGTAAGTACAGGAGATATTCTTGTTGGTAGAACCAGTCCGAAAGGAGAAGATAATCCAACTCCTGAAGAAAAATTAATGAATGCAATTTTTGGTAATAAATCTTCAAATCAAAAAGATACATCATTAAAAGTAAAACACGGAGATGCTGGTACAGTTATTGATGTGCAAATTCTTTCAAGAGCACAAGGGGATTCACTGGAAGACGGAATTGATAAAATTGTTAAAGTATTTATTGCTCAAAAAAGAAAAATAAAAGTTGGGGACAAAATGGCTGGTCGTCACGGAAACAAAGGGGTTATTTCTCTTGTATTACCAGTAGAGGATATGCCATACTTAGAAGATGGAACTCCAATCGATATTCTATTAAATCCACAAGGGGTTCCTTCACGTATGAACATTGGTCAAGTACTTGAATTACACCTTGGAATGGCTGCTAGAAAACTTAATGTTAAATTTGTTTCTCCTGTATTTGACGGAGTAAAAAATAACGACATAACAAATGTTTTAAAAGAAGCTAACTTACCTACTTCTGGTAAATTTAAACTATACGATGGAATTACAGGAATACCATTTGACAACGAAGTATCAGTTGGTGTTATGTATATGTTAAAACTACAACACATGGTCGATGACAAAATGAATGCTCGTAGTGTTGGACCATATTCACTAATTACTCAACAACCATTAGGAGGTAAATCTCAAAATGGTGGACAAAGATTTGGAGAAATGGAAACCTGAGCATTAGAAGCATTTGGTGCATCTACTGTTTTACAAGAATTATTAACATATAAATCTGATAACATTCAAGGAAGAAATATTCTTTATAATGTTTTAGCAACAGGAGGAAAAATTCCTAAACCTGGAATGCCTGAATCATTTAACGTTTTAGCTTATGAATTAAGAGGTCTTGGAATCAAATTAGAAGTGCACAAAAAAGAAAACTACCTAAAAGACGAAGAATTTGAACAAGATTTTAGTAGTTATGAAGAAAATAACATTAGTATTGAAGACGAATTTTCACCAGAAATTATTAATGATTATAATTTAATTAGTGAAAAAATTGATACTCATGAAAATAATTTTGAAGAAGAAGAAGGAGATTATTAATGATTAAGAAGGAACCAAATAAAATTACAAGAAAATACGCAACAATTGATGAAAATTCTATTGATAAAATTTCACTTTCTCTTGCTACTTCTGAAGATGTTTTAGAATGATCACATGGTGAAGTTACTAAACCAGAAACCATTAATTATAAAACATATAAACCAGAAAGAGAAGGGTTATTCGATGAGTTAATTTTTGGACCTATTATTGATTATAAATGTTCAATTTGTGGAAGAAAATATAAAAAATCCAACGAAGGAACTCTTTGTTCTGCAACAGATCAATGTAAGGCATTAAAATCTGAAATTTTACCAAAAATTTCTAGAAGATCAAGAATGGGACACATTGAGTTACAATCACCAGTTGTGCACTTTTGATTTTTCAGAATTGATCACTCAATTATTTCTAAATTACTTGGAATAAAAACAGAAGACTCAAATAAAGCAGTTTCTAAATCATCATTAGAATCCTTAATTTACTATAAAGCTCACATTATTTTGGAATCTGGAGACATCAAAGCATTACCAAAAAATCAAATTATCGAACTAAATGAAGCTGGAGTTATTTATAGAGATGCATTAATTGAAATTCGTTCCCGTTATAAAGAAGGAACTGAAGCTTATGAAGAATTATCAGAAACTTTAAAAGATTTAACTGAACTTGCATCTTCCAAAATTGGTAAAGAATACGGAATTGATTTTTATGAATTAAATGAAATTATTGAAGAGTATTCAGATGCTAAAATTTCTACCGGTTCAGCGGCTATTGAATATTTATTAAAAAATATTAATCTTGAAGAAGAAAGAGATAAAGTTAAAAAACAAGTTGATGAAATTCAGCAATTAAGTCCTGAAAAACAAACATCAACAAAAATTCAAGAAAGAGATAAATTGTATAAAAGATTACAAGTTATTAACTCTTTTATTAACTCTCAACAAAAACCAACTTCTATGTTAATTAAACATTTACCAGTTATTCCTGCTGATTTAAGACCATTAATTCAATTAGATGGTGGAAGACACTCAACTAGTGATATTAACGAACTTTATCGTCGTATTATTATTAGAAATAACCGTTTAAAAGGATGAATGGAAAAAGATGCTCCAATCTTGATAATTCAAAATGAATTAAGAATGATTCAAGAAGCTGTAGATGCATTAATTGATAATCAAAGAAGAAGTCCTTCTCCAGTTTCGGCTAAAGATGGAAGACCATTAAAATCTATTTCTGACGCTTTAACAGGTAAAAAAGGGAGATTTAGACAAAATTTACTTGGAAAAAGGGTTGATTATTCAGGGCGTAGTGTTATCGTTGTTGGTCCAAATCTAAAAATGAACCAAGTTGGTATTCCACGGGAAATGGTTGCAAAACTATTTGAACCATGAATTATCAAAAGATTAACTGAGCGTGAATTAGCTTCTTCAATTAAAAGTGCTAGAAAAATGATTGAAGAATTAAATCCAATCATTTGACCACACGTTGATGAAGTTATTAAAGGAAAATTAGTTCTTTTAAACCGTGCTCCTTCATTACACCGTTTATCAATTAGAGCTTTTGAACCGATTTTAGTTAGAGGGCGTGCTATTAAATTGCATCCGCTTGTAACAGCAGGGTTCAATGCTGACTTTGATGGTGATCAAATGGCTGTTCACGTTCCTATTTCTCCTGAAGCAATTAGAGAATCTAGAGAATTAATGTTTGCAAATAAAAACATTCTTGGACCTAAAGATGGTGAACCTATTGTTAACCCTTCACAAGATATGATTCTTGGTTTATACTATTTAACTAAAGAAGAACAAGAAGAAAGCGGTAGAAAAGGAGAAGGAAGATATTTTGCAGATTACGATGAAATGATGAGAGCTCACGAAGTTGGTGTTGTTTCATTACACGCAAGAGTTGCTTTACCTTTTGAAAAAGTTAAAAAAACTTTAGAAACTTCAGTTCAAGGATACGTAGTTTCTACAGTTGGTAAATTTATTTTTAACAATGCTTTTCCAGATAATTTCCCATTTGTTTTTGACACAAATGTAGATAATTTATATGCAGATCAACAAAAACAATTAGAAAAATATGTTATTAAAAAACATGGAAACATTCCTGAATTTATTAAAGCATTACCATTAAATGAACCACTAAACAAAAAACATATTGCTAAAATAATAAGACAAACTTATGACAATTTTGATATCGTGGTTTCAATGGAAGATGTAGCTTCTGTTGTTAAAAAAATAAATTATGAAAATTATAAAGATGTTTTTCAATATTATTCAGAATTAATTGATTACAAAAATGAAATAATTTCTAGCAAACATGCTTCCAATTTAACTAAATTTACAATTGAAGAATTTGAAAACATATATAAAAGAGTTAAATACAGAAACAATAACATTGATAGAGAGTTAGAAAAAGAAGAAAAAGCAGAATTATTGGAAAAAATTTGATTTAAATATACAAATTTAGTTGCTGAAATTCTAGATAAAATTAAAGATTTAGGTTTCACATATTCAATGCTTTCAGGTACTTCAATTTCCATTGGAGATATTAAATTAGCTCCAAGAAAAGATGAATTTATTAAACAAGGTGAAGAACACACTGCTAAACTTAATAAATACTTTAGAATGGGAATGTTAACCGATGATGAAAGATATATTTTAACCATTGAAAAATGAACCAAAATTAAAGATGAAATTCAAAAAGACTTAAATACAGTAACTTTACAAGAACCAAATAACCCTATTTTTATGATGATGAAATCAGGAGCAAGGGGAAATATTTCTAACTTCGTTCAATTAGCTGGAATGCGTGGATTGATGGCTAATAACGTTAAAACATTAAAAGCCGATGCTGAAAATGAGCGTGTGGTACGTTCTACTGTTGAAGTTCCAGTTAAAAGTTCTTTCCTTGAAGGATTAACTTCTTATGAATTTTATTCTTCAACTCACGGTGCTAGAAAAGGGGGAACCGATACTGCTCTTAACACAGCTAAATCAGGTTACTTAACTCGTCGTTTAGTTGATGTTGCACAAAATATTGTAGTAACTCAAAAAGATTGTGGTTCAGACTTTGGGTTTTTAGTAAAAGAAATCATCGATACTAAAACCAATTCTACAATTGTTTCTTTATACGAAAGAATTGAAGGAAGATATACTAATTCACCTGTAATTCACCCAGAAACAGGCGAAATCATAATCGAAGATAATAAATTTATTACTCCTGAAATTGCACAAAAAATTATTGATGCTAACATAAAAGAAGTAGATATCCGTTCTATTTTAAGTTGTCACACTAGAAATGGTGTATGTAAAAAATGTTACGGAAAAGATCTTGCAACCAATAGAATTGTTGCAATCGGAGAAGCTGTAGGGATTATTGCTGCTCAATCAATCGGTGAACCTGGTACACAGTTAACAATGCGTACATTCCATACAGGAGGGGTTGCTGGGGTTGAAGATATTACAGGAGGTTTTGCTAGATTGATTGAATTAATCGATGCTTTTGAACGTCCATGAGGAAAACCAGCACAAATTTCTCCAGTTAAAGGTTATGTAAAATCTATTGATCAATTAATGGATAAAGAAAGAAATCAAACAGATGATAAGTTAGTAAAAGTTGCTTATATAAATAAAGATGGTGAAGAATTAGAAAAAGTATTCCATGTCCCTGTAAATAGAAAATTAAGAGTACAAGTTGGTGATTCTATTACTCCAGGACAAAAAATTACAGAAGGTCCTATTATTTTAAAAGAGTTACTAAACTACACTGATGCTCGTAAAGTACAAAATTATTTATTAAAAGAAGTACAAAGACTATATAGAATGCAAGGAATTTCCATTAGTGATAAATATATAGAAATTATTATTCGTCAAATGCTTTCTAAAATTTTAATTACTGATGCAGGAGATTCAAACTTATTTGTTGGATCTTTAGTTGATATTTTTGAATATCAAGAAGTTAATGGAGAATTACTATCTCAAGGAAAAAAACCTGCATTTGGTCAAATTGTAATTAAAGGAGCAAAACAAACTCCACTATTATCTGATTCATTCTTAGCTGCCGCTTCATATCAAGAAACTTCAAAAATTTTAGTTCACGCTTCAATTTCTTCACAAATTGATAAATTAGAAGGATTAAAAGAAAATATTATTGTAGGACATAAAATTCCAGCAGGAACAAACTCTAAATATGAAGCAAAATCTAAATATGATATTCAAGACCCAATTAATTACTTTAAAGACTAAAATTACAATAAAATAACATTTTGTTTAATCACAAAATGTTTTTTATTTAATTCAGTTTAAATTAAAGGGGATATAATACTACTTTTTGCAAAAAAGTCAAATAATTTATCTAGAAATAGCAAAAAATTGCAAAAAACAAGAATTTTATTATAAGAAATAGCATTTTGTTATCAATTTCTTGCAACAGAACTATAATAATTCAAATAGATTTTTAGATCTATTTTAAAAAGTTTAAATATAAAGGAGAATTTATGAAAAAAAGATTTAAATCAGCCCGAGTTTCCCAGTTAACACTAAAAAGCATAAAATCAACCATTTTTTTGGTTGATTTTATTTTTTTTCATTTTTCTTTATACCATTTTTGATAAAACTCTTTTTATATCAGATCAAT
>NZ_JBTGVC010000017.1:0-28183 GCF_054343375.1 Mycoplasma sp. Z386 | reverse complement strand
AGTTTTCTTTTTCATTTTTGATTAAATATCCATAATTTTTTAAAGAAAAGATTCCAAAAATAGCAACAACTACAGAAAAAGCAAATAATAATCAACCTGAAATATAGTTAGGTGGATAAATAATTTTTGTTTCATCTCTTTCGTCGATTGGGGGTTGGAAAGAAAGTAAAACAGATACTAAAATTATCACTAATACTAAAAGAATAATGTTTATTTTAATTAATAAACTTGTATTATTTTTTTGCTTAATTAATAAAATTAAAGAATATATTGCAATTATTATTATTGTTAATCATAAAACTGAACTTAATACTCAAAATGTTTTAAATATAGGAATTTGAGGATTAATAACAGAACTTTCGTTAAAAGCTGCTTCTGTAGTATAAATTTGCTTTTCTATTTCTAAATACTTATTTGCTGAATTATAAAAAGCAAAAAATAAACCAAAACTAACTAATGAAACAACAATACATAAAATAAAGAAAATTTTTCTATATTTGTAAGTTTTAAAAAAATGCATATTAATTTAATCTTTCTTCTGTTTCTTTATCAAAAATATGAATTCTGCTTTCGTTAAAGCTTACTCATACCTCTTGGTAAAGTTCAAAGTCTCTATTATTAAGAACTGTAGATACAACTTCAACATTATCGGAAATTTTTACAACAATTGATAACTCTTTTCCAAGAGATTCAATGTTGAAAATTTTTCCTTTAACTGAATTAGCAACTTCTTTTTCGTTGATTAAAACATCTTCTGTTCTAAATCCAACTATTAAGTCTTTGTATTTAGATAATTTTTCTTTATTTTCTTCTGGAAGATTTAAAGAAAAATTGATTCCATCTAATTTAAAAGTATTATTGTTGTTTATTCCATTTAGTAAGTTAATTGTTGGAGAACCAATAAATTTAGCAACAAAAACGTTTGCTGGTCTAAAATATAAATCTTTACTTGTTCCGTTTTGTTGAATTTTTCCTTCATTTAAAACAACAATTTGATCACCCATTGTCATCGCTTCCAATTGATCGTGTGTTACGTAAATTGATGTTGTGTTTAAAAGTCTATGAATAGAGACAATTTCTCTACGCATTGATTCTCTTAATTTAGCATCTAAGTTAGATAAAGGTTCATCCATTAAGAAAATAGAAGGTTTTCTAACAATAGCTCTACCGATAGCAACTCTTTGTCTTTGTCCTCCTGATAAATCACGAGGTTTGTTATATAGATAATTATCAATTTTTAAAATTTTTGCTGCATCTTTAACTCTTCGATCGATTATATCTTTTCTTTCTTTTGCAATTCTTAATCCAAAGCTCATATTATTATAAACATTCATATGTGGATAAAGAGCATAAGATTGGAAAACCATAGCAATGTTTCTTTCAGAAGGTGAAAGATTGTTAAATCTTTTGCCATTGAAAAGTAAATCACCTTTGGTAATTGAGTTTAAACCTGCAATCATTCTTAGTAAAGTTGTTTTTCCACAACCAGATGGACCAAGGAAAATACAGAATTTTCCTGCTTCAATTGTTAAATTAATATCTTTTAAAGTTCACTTGTCGTTTCCTTCATATTTTTTAGATAAATTAACTAATTCAATTTTTCCACCAGCTGTTTTTTGTCCAACTTCTCCGATTTCATTTAAGAATTTATCAAATTCTAAATCGTATGAATTAATGTCATCTAGTTCATTATTTTCTAAAATCATTTCTGTTTTTTTTTTCATATTATCCTTTCACCGCTCCGTCAGAAAGTCCTCCAACGATATGTCTTTGTGAGAACATAAATAGTACAAATGGTGGTATAGAAGCAAGTAAAGCACCTGCTGAATAAGCACCAACGTTAATTTCTTTATCTTCTGCTGTAATAAAGCTGTCTAACCCAACAGCAAGTGTTGTTTGATCTCTGTTTGTAATTGCAAATTTTGGTAGAATTACATCTCCAAAAGGAATCAAGAATGATCATAAAGCAATAATTGCTATCATTGGTCTTGCAACTGGTAATAATATTTTAGTAAATAGTTTTCAGTTTCCACAACCATCAATTTTTGCTGAATCATCTAATTCTCTTGAGATGGAATCTAAATAACTTTTAAACACAAAAGTATTTCCTGCAATTGCTCCACCTGAATAAATTATTGTTAAGGTTATTCTGGGATCGATTCCAAGTGAGTCCCTACCAAGAGCAACAATAATATAAAGAGAAATTAGTGAAGCTGTTGATGGAATCATTTGTAAAAGCATAATTACAGAAAGAGAATGTTTTGAACCTGCAAATTTAAATCTTGAATATGCATAACCATTAAAGGCAACAAATACTACAGTTATAAGCATTGTGCTAACAGCTATTGCTAAAGTATTTATATATCAATTTACATATTTACTTCTTACATTAGTGAATAAATAAGTAAAGTTATCAAAACCAAATTTATATAATTCTGGTGATAATGATAAATATTTTTTGTTAAATGTATTAAATGATGCTAATATCATTGAAACTACTGGGAATAAAATTACAAAAGTTCAAGTAATTAATAGAATATAGTTAAAAAATAAGAATATTGCTTCTGCTATAGTTAAAGGTTTAGAATCTGAAGTATGAATTCTTGTTTTGTTGTTTTTAAATGAAGAAAACTTTATTTTGTTTTCATTAATTTTACTTTTTAAAGAAAATTTCATCTTATCTTCCTCCTTTTGCTGCGTTTTTAGCAAATCCGTAAGCTGCAATAGAAACTGAGAACACTGATGCTAAAATAACAAGAGCTGATGAGAAAGCAACGTTTCCATCAATTTGTACTGCAGTTGTTAGTTTATAAATTCATGAAATAATAATATCTGAACCTGATTCACTAAATGTTGTTTGGTCTGAATAAGCAGGACCACCATTAGAGAATAAAGAAATAATTGTGAAATTATTAAACATAAATGTAAATTGTCCAATTAATAATGGAGCTAATGAAGAAACTAAAATTGGTAATGTAATATGTCTAAATAATTTAGAACGTTTAGCACCATCAATTTCTCCAGCTTCATAAATATCTTTTGGAATTGCTTGTAAGTTTCCAGTAATTAATAAGAAAATGTAAGAGTGTCCTAATCAAGTTTGAATTACTATTAATAGGAATCTTACTCAAGTAATACTTCCAAAGAAGTTAATACTGTTTTCAATTAAACCTAATTTAAGTAATATGTAGTTAATATATGAATTAGAATCCCCTTGGAAAGCAGATTTTAAGAAAATAATTGTAACAAAGGCAGGAATAGCTCATGGAATAATGTAAATTAATCTAAAGAATTTTTTACCTTTGATTTTTTCCATATTAACTAATACAGCAAATAAAGTACCTACTACAATTACTGAAAATGCTGCTACAAATGTTCAAATTAATGTTCATGAAACAACTCTTAAAAGAGAAGTTAATAAACCATTATTTCTAAATAATCATCATTTTCCGTATTGTGTAAACCCAACTCAATCTACTGTTTGAGCAGGTGGAGTATGTTGGAATCCTGTGTTTGATAAAGAAATAAATAGTGAAGTTATTAAAGGAACTACAACTATAAAGGCAATCAAGAATCAACCAGGAATTGATATTAATCAAGGGAAACCTTGCTCTGAAAGTCATTTTTTAGTTTGAGTTCAGTTTTGCGGTCTCATTCCTTCTTCAAGGAATTTTCCTTGTCTATAAGCACCCACTACACTTGCAACTACATAAGCAATAGTAATTCCAAGCAAGATAAACGATGCTGCTGCCCCAAACATTCAGAACCTTGCATCTGGTAAAATACCTAAATCAAAGTTATGTGAACTTTTTCCTAAATCAATAATTCCTTGAATTCCACCAATTTTATTTCAAGTAATACCTAATGAAAAAGGTACAAATACTAAGTATAAAAAGACACTTAATAAAGTTAAAAGGATTCCTTTTTTATACTCTTTAAATAATATTAATTGTGCTAAACCTGGAAATAGTAAATTAAGGAATAATCCTTTATATTTAGCACCTTTTTTATTTTCAGTTGGAATTTGTTTTATAGCTTCAACCACTTTAGATTCATAAATCTTTTTAGTAATTTTAAGCTGAGCAGATAATCTGCTATATTGTGTTTTAACTACAACTTTATTTTTTTCTTTTTCATTATGTAGTTTTAATGAAACTAATTTTTCTTTATAAAGGATTTTTTCTTCTTTTAATTTAAAAGCATAAGCTTTTTTAGTGATGTCTTTCTTTTTGAAACGATCTTTTAAAATAGAAAGTTTTTCTTTATATTCTTTTCTTAAATCAGAAATTTGTTTTTTGTATTTTTCTTTATCTTCTTTAGTTTCATTTAATAAGATTTTGTGTAATTTAAGTTTTGCATCTTTAATTTCAGATGCTGAAAAATTAAGTTGTTTATTTGAATCAGTTGCATATTCATATAAGGCTTCTGATTTTTTAAGAAGAAAATCACCATCATATGAATATTCTTGTTTTAATTTACCTAATTTTTTATAGTAATTAGATTTAACTAAAGCTTTAACATTTTTTATTTTTTTACCTTTTAGTAATAAAGGTAGATTTTTATTTAAAATGATGTTTAGTTTGTTTTTGTCATCTTTGTTTAACTCTTTAGTTTTTTCTTCAATTTGTTGTACTAAAGAATCAAAATGAGTTTGTATTTTAAGTTCAATATTTTGATTGTATTTATTTTTATTTAAAAATTTATTTATTAATTCTTTTTTATATAAAGAATAAATAGTTTTTAAATGTTTTTCTTCATTTAGTTTTAAAAATTTGCTAATAAGTAATGCTTTATTATACTTTTCATTAAGTTTAAATAATGCTTTAGCTAATTTTAATTCTGATTTATATTCTTGTTTTAAGATTTTAGCTTGTTCTTGTTTATTTTGAAGATAATCTTTATATTTTTCTTCTTTTTCTTTACTTAAAGAAGAAATTTCTTGTTTTTTATTTTCAATTTTAGCAATTTTCTCTTTTAATTCTGATTTGATTTTTGCTAATTGCTCATCGTATTCTTTATTATAAAAAAATTCTGCTGCTAAAATTCTTTCTTTGTATTCTTTTTTTATTTTAAGCACTTCGCTTTTATACTCTTGTTTAGTTTCATGTTTAATTAAAGGAATTTGTTTTTCAATTTCTACTTTTTTAAGTTGAAATTTTTCTTTTTTAGTTTTTAGAGTTTTAAATAATTGTTCAATTTTTGTTTTCTCTTCTAAAACTAATTTTTGTTCTAATTTACTGAATTTTCCTTTATTTTCTTCAACTAAAGACTCCAAATCAGAGTAAATAAAATCTTCTTTTTTAAGTAATAATAAATATTTATAAATAATTAGTAGCATTGCCTTATGTCTTAATAATTTATGCTCATCAGATTTAGCTTTTTCTAAAATAGAAGTCATATTTTTTTCTTTTACTTCTACTTCATCAGCTGTTTTTATAAGCATTTTGTAATAATTATTTACATAATCTGCTGATTCAAGATTTTGTTTATCTATCTTTTTAATTTCAAAAATTATAAAAGATTTTAAACTATTAGAAATTTTTAGTTGTTTTTTTGTTTCTTTAACAACTTGAAGTTTATTTCTACTTGAAATTTTTAATGTTTCTAATGCTCTTTTTTGTTCAAATTCTAAATTTCTTTTTGCTTTAATAAAAAGTTCTCTATTTATTTTTTTCTTTAAATCAATTTCTCGTTTTTGTCTATCAAAAACATTTTTTGCTTGATTTAAAAAGTTAGAATAAGAAATTTTAGAATCATTTACTTTTCTGTCAAAAGATTCACCATATCAATTTCACATCTTGACTTTTTCCATTATTTACCTCCTTTATGTATTTTTATTTTTTCATAGTAATAATTTTGTCTCTTTAGTCTCAATTGAAACATTAAATAAATATTAATTAGTATCAAAAATGGAAAAGTGATACTTCAAAAAAAAACAATTGTTAATCTTATTCAATTTTCTGTAATAGGCCCGCTTGAAAAATAGGGGACAAGCATAACTCCAACAAAAAGAGTTATCCAAACAAAACCAAATAAGTATGCGATTCCATTTTTTTTAGAAACTAAAATATTTACCAAATAACCTATTAAGATAAGTGAATTACTAATATAACCTACATACCTAAAGGTTAAAAAATTATTTATACTTTCTTTTTGAGATTCCAAGTTTAAATTATCATAAGAATTTGTTCCTAATATCAATCCATCCAGTAATCATAAAAGTAACAATATATTAGAAATAGAAAGAAGAATAATTAATAAGTAAAAAATTCTTCTTTCTATTTGTATTTTGGGTTTCATTATTATTTAATGTAATCTAATGCTTTACTACTATCTAAAGCAGCAACTGATTCTTGGAATTTTTTACTAAATTGTTCTTTTAATTTAGTTTGGAATGCTTCTAGAGTTTTAACATTATTTTCCGCAAGAGATTTATAAAATTCTTGGTTTCCTAAAATATTGTCATTTCATGTTCCTCAGAATTTTCCAAATTGTGGGTTACCTCTATCTAATCTTTCTTGTTGTAGTTTAAGAATTCCGTATCCACCGTCTTTTAATTCTGATGTTGAAGAAATAACGTCAACAACTTTTTTAGCAACTGATGTATTTGTAGCTTCTAAAATAACATCTTCCACTTCTTTAATTGTAGCATCTGTTTTTTCTCCATTTAGTTGTTGCCCTTCTTTAGGGAATTTTTCTGTTACTTTTTTAGAATTAAATACTTCTTTATATTCATCTTGTCATTTTAATCAATCTGCTTCATTAAAGAAGTTATTCATATATAGTTCTGCAGCTTTATTGATAATTTCATCTGAAACAGTTGTTTTAGCATATTTATTAGAAAATTCTTTTGCACGTTTTTTAACTTCTTCTAAAGCTTTTGTTTGAGAATCTTTTTCTTTGAATTTAGAAGAAAATTCCATCATTAATTTTGCGTCTTCAGTTGAACCACCAAAAATGTATGTTTCAACTTTTCTAACGTGTGCATTCCCTGTTTGACCTACTAATCATTCTTTTTCAAACTCAGCACCAGATTTAACTAAAGAAGGTGCGATTTGTCATGGTTCAGTACCACCTTTTAATTCATCTACATTTTGAATTCCTAGTAGTGCAGAAATTGCATTTCTTATTCCTGTAGCTTCTTTTAATTCACCTAATTTATTTATTAATTCATCAGAAACAAAAGGATATTTATCTTTTTCTTTTACATAAGTTTCTTTATATTTGTTTTGGTCTCCTAAAGGATTTGTTTTATCGTGTTCTTGACTTCAAGATTTTTCAGTTCCATAAACTTTAGCTAAGTTTTTATTAACTTCTGATAATAAATCATTGTATGCTTTAAATAAAGCATCATTGCTTGAATAATGTGTTTTTGTAACCATTGCTGTTAATTTAGAACTTCCTGTTGCAGCATCTCTATCTGAAAGAGCTCTTAATTCTTTTTGTGTATTTGTAAAGTAAGGAACTTTTGTATCACCTTTAAAGTATCCATAGTATGATTCTGTTTTGAAAATTAATTTTAATACTTCTGCAATAGCTGCTTGTCTATCAGCAACTGCACCATTGTTTCTTGAGTTAATTGCTCATGATCATGTTCCTGGTGCTTGTGTATATCTAAGATCATCTTTTAATTTTGGAGCATTAAAGAATGTAGTAATTCCTTGTTGTGAAACTGTACCAAAATCTCATGAACCAACAAATGCATAATCAAGTTTTTTATTATGTAACAACTCAACAACTTTATTTTGAACCTCACCTTGGTTATTTTGTAAAAGAACTTTTAAAGCACCTTGGTCGATCCCTCTTTGTCCTCATACTGTGCTTTTGTATTCGTCAGCATTTTTAACAAAAGCCGCTTCATAAACAGGGAACAATAATTCTCCAACAACATCTAATGCTTTTGAAAAATTAGCATTGTTTGGATCTCCTTTTATAAATCCAGATGATCATTTATTTTTTGTAGTATCTTTGTAAACGATTTTTCCCATTTCACTTGTGCTAAGAATTGATGCTAAAACACCATTACCATATCATCCATCTTGAATTCTAAAGAATGCTTTTCCTGCTTTAACTAATTCAACCATTTCATCGGTTGATGTGTTTGCTAATTCTGTTTTAACTTCATCAAGTGTTTTACTTGACATTACAACTATACCTTCTTTGTTGTGAGCAAAGTTGTAGAATTTTCCGTTGTCTTTGTTTCCTTCTCTACCTTTAAATGTACCAAATTCGTTTACAAAACTTTTTTCTGCATCAGTTGCGTGAACTTCTTCAAGAATATCATCTTTTAATTTTGGGTCTCAAGCAGCTAATGTTCTTTTACTTAATAAGTCTGTTATTCTATCGTTTGGTGCATAAATTAAATCAGGTGCATTTTTATCTGTGCTACCAACATTTGTAATAGTATCAATTGCTCCAAAAACATCTTTTTCAACAAATTTAATTCTAAATCCTTTTTTATATAAATCTGTTTTAGCAAATTCATCTTCAACTGCTTTTCAAAATCCTTCTTGCTTACCTTCTCTTGCAACAATAATGTCTTTTGAATTTGCAAACTCATTTTGTGCTCCGCAAGCTACAAAAGCAGCCATTGGAGTTGCAAACACTGCTAAACTTAAAAATTTAAATAATTTTTTCTTCATAATTTTTATATATTTCTCCTAAGTTATTCAAAAACAATTTCATTATATTTTAAACAAGCTATGGAAACCACGATATTAAAAGGTGAAAGTACAAAAAGCATTAAAAATGTAATTTCTATTCAAACTAAAGTATGTCCTACTTCAGTTTTCGGTAAAATCCTTATTAATCTAATAATATAAATAATATTTGCAAAGAAAACAAATACAAAAACTGCTACTACTAATCTAAATTCAGTTTTTAATGATAAATCAAAAAATTTTTCTGCAAATGTTTCTTTATTATTAAAAGTAAATAATAATACCAAACATAGTAAAGCAACACTAAAAATTATTGCTGTAAAAAAAGAATATAAATGTTCAATAACTTTTGGTAAATACTTTCTTTCTAATGGTGGTTTTCCTAAAAATAAATTTTTCATTGTTTTTTAATTTCTACATAAAATATTGAAAGTAAAATAACTTCCATTAAAATTATAATACAAATATGCCGAAATATTCATTTTTTTTCCTATTTTTTTGAACAAAACCACCAAATTTTTGAACTTTTTTCCCAAAAAATAGGGAAAAAGGTTTGATATATAATATTTTTATATCAAAAAAACATATATTTTATTTAATTTTATTTTTTGACTTTTGATTTTGCTTGATATTAATAGAATTTTAATTTTTGGCATTTTTTTAATAATTTAAGCAACTCAAAAAATATAAAATTATAATTATTTTTCAAAAAACAAATTATTAAAATATAATTAGAATTATGAAAAAAGGAACATATAAAATAATAAAAGAAGCGATTGAAAAATTTGATAACATTTTTATTTTTCATCACATAAGACCAGATGGTGACTGCCTTGGTTCTCAATTTGGTCTTGGACAATTAATCAAAGATAATTATCCAAACAAAAAAGTTTTCTATATTGGAGATTCAACTGGCATTTTAAATTTTCTTGAATTTAATCATTTTGACGAAAATCAATTAAAAGAAGAAAATTTTGAAAATTCATTAGGAATTGTAGTTGATGCTTCCAGTTCAGATCGTTTAGAAAAAAAAGAAATTATACTATCTAACAAAATTACCAAGATGACAAGAATTGATCATCATCCAAATGGAGCAGATATTAACTATGAATTTAACTGAATAGATTCTTCTTATTCTGCAGCAGCTGAAATGGTTGCTTATTTAGCTAAAATGGCTAAATGAAACATTTCTTTAAAAGCTGCTCAATATATTTACACTGGAATTTATACTGATTCAGGCAGATTTTTTTATAGTAATACAAGTAAAAGAACTTTTAATGTAGTCGAGCATTTAATAAAAAAATCTAATTTAGATATTCACTTTATTCACAAAGCACTTTCAGGTAAAACCATGAAAGAGATTAAATTCCAAGGAAAAGTACTCTCCAATTTTAAAAATCAAGATAAAGTAATTTGATTCCACGTTACTCAAAAATTACAAGATGAACTTAATTTAAGTTATGAAGAAGCAAACCAAGTAAATATTCTCTCTAATATTGAAGATAATAGAATTTGAATTTTCTTTATTGATCAACCAGATAAAACAATAAGAGTAAGACTAAGATCTAATGGTCCAAAAGTAAATATAATTGCAAGAGAATATAATGGTGGTGGTCACGATAATGCTTCTGGAGCAATGATTAAAAATAAATCCAAAATCCAAGAAATAGTTAATAAAGCAATTAATCTTGTTAAAGAATTTGAAAAGGAAGAAAATGAAAATAGGTAATTTAAAAAAAATTGTAAACGAAATTGAAAATCATAATTCAATTGTCATTTTCCATCACATTCGCCCAGATGGTGATTGTCTTGGTTCTCAATTTGGTTTAAAAACACTAATTGAAGAAAATTTTCCAAATAAGAAAGTTTTTGCAGTTGGTGATTCTAAAAATACTTTAAATTTCTTGGATTTTTCTTTTAATAATGATCTAAGTGATGACATTTTAAAAGAGTCTTTAGCGATAATTGTTGATGCAAATTTTAAAGAAAGAATTGAAAAAAGAGAGTTATTAGACAAAAATATTTTTAAAAGTGTAATTAGAATTGATCATCATCCAAACGAAGATGATTTAAATACAACAACTAGATGAGTTGATTCTTCTTATATCGCTGCAGCTGAAATGATTGCTGACTTAGCTTTTAGCAGTAACTGAAAGGTTTCAACAAAAGCAGCAAAATACATTTATACGGGAATTTACACAGATTCTGGACGTTTTTTATTCTCTAATACAACACCAAGAACCTTATCTCTAACTGCTAAACTTTGAGAAACAGGCTTAAATATTGATGAACTTCATACAAACTTAACAAAAAATAGTGAAAGTGATTTACGTTTTCAATCATTTATTTTTAGCACTTTTAAAACATTTAAAAATGTTATTTACTATTCAATAACTCTTGAAGAACAAAAACAATACAACAAAACTCCTGCTGAAGCAACTAGACCAAATACTTTAGCTAATATAGATAATTACAGAATTTGACTTTCTTTTACAGAAGAAGAAACAAACAAATGAAGAGTAGAATTTAGATCTAATGGCCCAGTTGTAAGAAATGTTGCACTCAAATGAAATGGCGGTGGTCATGAAAGAGCTTCAGGCGCTATTATAAACAATGCAAGAGACATAATAAAAATAGTTGAAGATTGTCAACAAGAATATGAAAGATGAATCAAATTAAATAATTAAAGTCTTTATTAATTAATAATTATTTAAAGATAGGAGAATAATTTTATGAGTAAGTATGATGAATTCATTAGATCATTAATAGATCAAAAAGAAAAGTTAGAAGACAATAGAACTTTTACAATTAAATTTCCAATAAGTTTACATGAGTTTTATCTAAATATGTTAGTAAATGATGACATTAATGGATATAGTATAAATTCTAAAATTGCTAAATGTTTGAAAATTTATATGTTAAAAGATCATTATGGTAAATATAATTCAACTAAATTAAAAAATTTATCAACTAAAATAATAAGAATTAATAAACCTATTATTGATTATAGTAAAAAACGAGAATTTATAAAACAATGAATAATTGAACAAAAGATTTATTTATCTTTACATAAAAATTTTACTATAAATGAATTTGAAGAACTTATGAGACAAGGAGAAATTTTAGTTAGTGAATAATATGATAAAAAGTTTAGAAGAATTTCATAATAAAATAGATAAACATAATGAAAACAATTTTATGAAAAATTCTTTTGTTATTTTTGATTTAGAAACTTGTGATAATAATAAATCTATTATTGAAATTGGTGCTATCAAAATAAACAACGGAGAAATAGTTGAACAGTTTAACGAATTAGTAAAACCAAAGAATTTTGAAATTAATAAATGAGAGCGTTTTAACAACATTCCTACGAAGTTAGTCAAAGAAAAAGGTAGAGATACAAAAGCAGTTTTAGAAGAATTTAATGCTTTTATAGGTGATTTAGACTTATATGCACATAATGGAGAAACTTTTGATTTTGTTGCATTAAAAAGAGCTTATAACCAAGTAGAACTACCTTTTCCCACTAATAATTTTATTGACACTAAAGATTTTTTTCAAAACAGAAGTTTTTATTTATGACAGAGTGAAAAATGAAGTTTACAATTTCTTTCTTCAATGCTTGGAGTAGATTATTTAAAAGCACATAGAAGTGTTCAAGATTGTAAAATTTTATATGAAGTGTATTTAAAAATACAAGATAAAAAATATATTTTAAACTCTTTTAAAAAAAGAATAACCCCACTATAATAACAAAGAAAATAAGATAAAAGAATATAACACAAAAATAATTAGTGAAGCAGAATTTTTATTAATAATTAAAGAAAAATTAGAAAAAAGTAAGTAATTAAAGTCTTAGCAGACTTTTTTTATTTTTCCAAAAAGTTGATTTTTATAACAAATTTACCCCTATTTTCAATTTGTTCCACAAAAAATGAATTTTTATAAACATTTAGTATAAAAATATTATAATTATAATGTTAATTAAAAAACGGAGGACATTAATGAAAATTATATCAATAGGAGCAAATCACGCAGGAACTTCATTTTTAAGAACAATGAAAAAAGTTGCTCCAAACGCTAAATTAGTAGCATACGACAGAAATACCGATATTTCCTTTTTAGGTTGTGGTATTGCTTTATGAGTTGGAGGAGAATTCCAAAACCCAGATGGTTTATTTTATTCAAGCGTTGAAGAATTAAAAGGACTTGGAATCGATGTTAAAATCGCTCATGAAGTTATCGAAGTAAACAGAAAAGAAAAATATGTAGTTGTTAAAGACTTAAGTACAGGAAAAACTTTTAAAGACACATATGACAAATTAGTATATGCTGGTGGTACATGACCAATTATTCCACCATTTGAAAACATTAACTTAGAAAACATTTTAGTTTCAAAAATCTTTGCACATGCTAAAGAAATTAAAGCAAAAGCAGAAGACAAAAATGTTAGAAATGTAGTTGTTATTGGTGCTGGATACATTGGAATCGAATTAGTTGAAGCATTCCACAAATACGGAAAAAATGTAACACTAATCGATATGCAAGACAGAATTATTCCTAACTACTTTGATGAAGAATTTACTAAAAAAGTTGAATTCTCAATGGAACACCACGGAATTAAAATGCAACTTGGTGAAAAAGTTCAAAAATTTGAAACAAAAGATGGTAAAAAAGTATCAGCTGTTGTTACAGACAAAGGAACATATGAAGCTGATTTAGTAATTTTAGCTATCGGATTTAGACCAAATACAGAATTAATTCAAGGTGTTGAAAAAACAGCTAACGGTGCTATAAAAGTAGATAAATTCCAAAGATCATTAAGTGATGAAAACTTATATGCAATCGGTGACTCTGCTTCAATGATTAATAGTGCTACAAAAGAATATGCACATATTGCTCTTGCTACAAACGCAGTTAAAACAGGAATCGTTGCAGCATTCCACTTAGCAGGAAACGAAGGAATTCCTTTCCCAGGATACTCAGGAACAAATGCAATTAATGTATTTAATTTCAACTATGCATCAACAGGTTTAACAGAAGTTGTTGCTGCTAAAACAGAAGGAATTAAAGAAAACTTTGCAGTTGAATACTTTGAAGACAATGACAGACCAGAATTTATGAAACACCACTTTAAAGTTTGATTTAAAATTACATATGACAAAAAAACTTTAAGACTATTAGGGGCACAAATCGGTTCTGAAGGTAGAGCAGCAAATCACACTGAAGTAATTTACATGTTATCTCTTGCAATTCAACAAGGATTAACATTACCACAAATCGCTTTAATGGATTTCTACTTCTTACCACACTTCAACAAACCATTTAACTTTGTAATTCAAACAATTTTAAATGCATTAAACTTAAATTACAGCAAAAAATAATTAATTTTTAATTTTTTCCCGATTTTTTCGGGTTTTTTTATTTTCCAATTTTAAAATTGTTATAATTAAAAAATGGAAACAATTTTTCAAATTAAAACAAGTAAAGAGTTAGATTTATCTTTTGACTTTCAAATTTTAAATCATGAAAATAGAATATTAGATATCAAAGTAAATGGTCTTTTAAGAGATATTCAATATAATGATAATTTTTTTGATTGATTTATTGAAGATTTATTATTCCTATTAGATAATAATAGATATCAAAAAAGATGAGATTATGGACAAATAAACATTTTAGGTATTAAAAATTTAAATCTTAATGAAAAAGATTATCATTCTTTTATAAAACTTTTCAAAAGTGTTACAAACTTTGATTTAGTAGTTAAGGAGTAAAATATATGAAAATTTATATTAGTAAAAATTATTCACCTTTTTATAATTTAGTTCTTGAAGAAATAATGACAAAAGATGAATCAAACACAGAAGACATTATCTTTTTATATCAACACGAAAATGCTGTTATTATAGGTAGAAATCAAAACGCATATAAAGAAGTAAAGTTTGATGTTTTAGAAAAAGAAAACATTGAACTTTATAGAAGACTTTCTGGTGGTGGTGCTGTTTATCATGATTTAGGAAATTTAAATTTCTCTTTTATCACAACAAACAAAACAGAAAGAAGTTACACTAAATTTTTAGAACCTGTTTTAGAGTTTCTACATACTTTAAATTTAAATGCTGAATTTAAAGGAAGAAATGATCTTGTAGTAAATGGTTTTAAATTTTCAGGAAATGCACAATTTATTTATAAAAATAAAATCGTTCATCACGGAACTATGCTTTTTGATGCCAACTTAAGCAAACTTTCAAATGTATTAAATCCAAGCAAACTCAAAATGGAATCAAAGGGAATTAACAGTGCTAAACAACGTGTAACAAACTTATTAGAACAATTAGAAAATAAAATTTCTATTAATGAATTTATAGATAAATTCGCTTTATTTTTAAAAGAAAAATATAACGGAACAATAGAAGAAATTCCTTCTAAATATTTAGAACAAATGGAAAGTATAAAATCAATTCGTTCTTCTAATGATTGAGTGCTTGGAAAAAATCCTGAATTTTCTTTTTTTAGTGAAAAGAAAACCGAAGGAGGAATTTTACAAATAAGTGCAAACATAAAGGAAAATAAGATAAATTCAATCAAATTTGAAGGAGATTTTCTTGCCAAAGTTGGAATAGAAGAAGTTGAATCTAAATTAATAAATCAATCTTTTGAAAAAGAAACAATTATTAAGATTTTAAATTCTATTAGTAATCTTGAAGAATATTTTGGAAACATCTCAGTCAAAGAAATTATAGAAGTCTTATTTGGTACTTAATCTACATATAAAGAAAAACACAGAAATAAATCTGTGTTTTCATTTTATCTTTTGCTTTTCTTTTTCTTTAAAATCAGTAATATTGCTAAAATAATTAAACCAATTACAGAAATAGATGATATTATTGGAACTCCTATTTTTAAAAAAGGATTAGTTTTGTTTTCTTCTTTAATTTCATCATTAATTTTTAATTGAAGTTCTTTTAATTCTTGTTCTGATTTAGCTTCTTCTTTTTGATTTGAAAATTCTTGTTGTTTAATTGGATTTTTTAATTTAGAAATTAAATCTTCTGTTTTGTTGATTTCTTCTAATATATTTTGTTTTTTATCTTCAAGTTCTTTAACAAAAGAAAGAAGATTATCTTCATTTTTATCTAATGTTTTTAGTTTATCTTTATAAAAAGCAATTTCATTTATTAGTTTTAAATCATTAATTTTTTTATTAATAGATATAAAATCAAATTGTGATTTCAACTTTGTTAAATCTGCTTTTATGCCCGAAATTTCTTTATATTCTAAAGTTTTATTAGAAATTTTTTCATCAGTACTATTAATTATGTTATTAATGTTGTTAAAAACTTCTTCGCTATAAATAGGCTGATATTTTACATTAAAAATTAATTCGCTTTTTAATAATTTTAATTCTTTTGCTTTTTCTAAACTGAAAGAGTCAAATAAGTTTTTTAAGAAATTTAAATTAGTTTCTTTATCTCTTAAATTTATATTATCGCTCATTATAATTTCATCTTTTTTATTAAATTCACTTTGTAATTCTTTAGATAATTCTTCTCATTTAACTCATTCATTAGTTAAAATATTTTCAAAATTAGGTCTAATTTCATTTATGTATTTTTCATTAAATTCACCTAATTTGTTATATTCTAATTTATTGTAATTATCAATAAAATTTAAGTTTAGTTCTTTATATTTTTCTTCATCATTTAAATTAATAGTTAATTGATGTTTAATTGCTTCACTAGAAGTAGCTAATCTATCAACACTTTCTGTTGTGTAAACACTTTTGTAAAGAAAATGGAATTTTCTTACATTTATTCTCGCTTCTTCTAGTTGATAAATAGAAGCTTCTAAATCAATTTTTGCTTCATTATATAAAGAAACTAACTGTTCTAAAGTTTCTTGAGTGATATCTTGGTTTTCACTTATGATTTTATTTATATAAGAATAAATTCTATTGTATTCTTGATATGAAAGTGATGTATACTGATGATTACTATTATCAATTTTTTCTGAAATTAAATTAGATAATTGACTTAAATCTGCTTTTAATCTCGCGCTTGCTATAACACTGTTTATTTCTGCAACAATGCTATCAATGGTGCTTTGATTTATGTTTGCTGAATCTTTAGTTAATTGCCCTTTTGCAATAACTTTGTCGTACAATTCTTTATCTTCTTGAATTCAATTATTGTAGTTATTGTTTTTTTGCAATACTAAATTATCTAGTTCTATTTTATTTGTTTCTGAATTAGTGTGTGCATTATCTAAAAAGGTAATTTCCGCTATTTTTGGTTTTTTATTAGTTCACTTAATTGATAAAGAAATTATTTTATTTTGATCATCTATTGGCAGGTTAAAACCTGAGTTTAAAGCAACTAAATGTCCTAATACAACTTCTTTTGTTTGATGAGTCTCTTCACTATAAATAGTTGCAGACACTTCTGCTAAACTTGGTTCTTGTACACTAACAATGTTTAAATATTTGTTGTTATATTCATTTTTAGCAAATGAATATTTTAAAGTACCATTTTCATTTTTAGGTTCATAGTATGTTCTTAATTTTTCATCAATAAGATTTAATACAGAAGTTTCTGGATTTTTAGATTCAATATTAGTTCCGCTAAAACCTGCAATGTTATTATTTGTTTGATCGTTACCATCATTAATTAAAATTTCATTTATAAATAAACCTCTATTGTTAGGATAATTGTGATTAATGAAAATTTTTAAATATCTTGCTTTTTTATTTTCTAAATCACTAATTCCTCAATATCTATAATTTGGATATTTAGAGTCATAGAAACCAAAATTTGTATCAAATAGTTTTTTGTAACTAAATTTTGAACCATAATCATCAACAGTATAAACAGTTTCTCAATTCGTGTTATCTTGTGATATTTGAATATCTGCACTTCTTAGTCAATTTATATTATTAATATCTGAAAAGATTTTAATTGAATTAATGTTCATTAGTGAACCTAAATCATAAGTTAAAAAGTCTCTAGGTCTTAAACTTTTACTTATTTTAGAAACTGTTGTAAAATCTCCATCAAAAGCAAAATTTTCTTTAAAATTATCGTTTTCTAAAGGTGTAATATTTGTATCTATTAATTTACCAAAAACTGTTTGTTTTTCTGTTTGTATAAACATCTTATTAAAAGTAATATCTAAAGCATTTACTGATTGATTTCTAAAAATAATATATCTTGCCTGAGTTGGCGAACTTGCAATTGAATCAACATTTAAATCATATCAATTAACTCCATCAATTGAACGGAAAATACTGATGTTTTCAGTTTTTTCTCAATCTAAATCAATACCATTTATAGTTTTAGTTTCTTTTAAATCAATACCAATAAATTCACCAGAATTCATATGATATTGATTTTTAGAATTTTCTTTTTCTATGCTAAACAATTTATAAAGATTATCAACATGAGAAGTGGTTAAATTTTCTTTATTTGCAATATTAGATAATAAAAATTCATTAGTGTTAATTCCATCAAATTTAAAATTCACACTTTTTACTTCTCAATAACTTGTAGTATCTTGATTAGAAAGAATTTTAATTCCAGTGAAAACTCCGCTATTTTCAGGTAATTTAATTGTGGTTCAATCATCATTTAACTTAACATCACTTAAAAGTTCCAATGTTTCGTCATTAACTATTTTTAAAATTTTTACAGAAGGTATTTTATGTTTATCAGATTGTAAAATACTAATTTCACGAATAGCTCTTGGGTATTTAAAATCTACTTTAAATCCAACATTGTTTTTTACAAAACTATTATCACTTGATGCTATAACAGCTGATGTGTAATCTGTATTATCAACTACATAATTTATGGAATTATTATATTCTGAGGCTCTAATTTCTTCTCTACCGAGAATTCTGGCATTATCCAAACTTGCTGTATATTCTTGTTTTTTCTCATAATCATCATAACCAACTCTTAATCCTGCTATTCTTCATCAAGAACTATTAACCGTTGCATTATTATAAAATCTAAATTTATCTGTAAAAGAATAACCATGAACAACATGATTAAATTGATTTCCTAAATTATTTTTAGAACCAAATAATTTTCAACTAGAACTTCCATAGTCATAATATTCAATTTTAAAATTATTAAGTCTATCTCTTCCGTTTTCTTGACCTTGATCTAATTCTATTCTTGTAATTAGTCTTTTAGATGGAAATTTAAAGGCTACAATTTTATCTTGTGAAATTTTAGAACTACCAGACCCTGTTGCACTATCTGAGAAAGTTCATTGCGTAGCATAATTGTTGTCTTTTACTGATTCAATACTTCCGGCACGTACTGCAATTCCTGCTGTTGAATCTTCCATATTTGCCTGTAAATCAGTGTAATTTAATTTATTTGTAGCAATTTCATTTTGATTAATTAAAAAATTAGTAATTCTTAATCATGCTGCTTCTGGATTGCTTCTATTTGCAATCAATCTTACACCAGTTACATTTTTTATATTTAAATTATTTACAGTTATTGGTCGAATATTATCATGAAATCTTTCATAGATTTCTCCGTTTAAATCCTTTCAAACCTCATCATTTTGCTTATATTGAATACGTGAATAGAAAAAATGATCTCTTCCACCACCCATTTTTATATAAATAGAATTTAATTTTATTGGTTCTGAAAATTCAACACCAAAATAGTCATCTTTAACTATGGCATCTGGATTTGTAAATAATTTTTCTTCCCTGTTATTAGCAAGGAAAATATTTCCTTTATCACTTTCTGGCGTGTCTCTTCTATTGCTAATAAAGGTTAAATTAACTTTATTAATATCTACTTCTGAAAAATTTAATTTTTTAGTTTGTTCTTCTTCTAAAAAACCAATAACCTGTTCTATAAAAGGTTGAATATATTTTGTTCCTACTTCTGGTTTAACAAGAAAATTCTGAAAATCAATTGAATGATTTTCTTTTGAATTATTAACATTAAATTTTCCTAAGTATAAATTATCACCCAATTCTCCTACTTGATTATTTTGAAGATTATTTAAAGCATCCAGTAAGTAAATAACTCCTTGAGTTAAATCGTAAAAAGAATCAATTCAAGGGGAAAATTCCTTTACAAAAGAATTTTTAAAATAATAATTTTTAAGTTTTAATAACTTATTTTTTAATTCTATAAAGTCAGTTTTAAGCGAGTTAACTTGATCAATAGTATATGTTTTAGAATTAAGTATACTTTGTAAATTTAATATTTTATCTTTAATGTTTAGTGATTCATCAATTTCATTTGGAACTGGAATGTTTTGATATAAAGAATGAGAACTAAAATTCTTAAATAACTCGATTAATTCTTTATATTCAATCTCACTACCAATTAAATTTTTGAATGATTCATTATATAATCTTTCTCTTTCTTCGTCTGATTTAATGTTATTTCATAAATAAGAGCTTAAAACATAAAGTGGTATTTGTGAATGTTCAAAAAATAAAGAAGGATTGAGAAGAACTCCATCAATTTTAAATTCATCAAAGTTGATATCTAAATTTTCTTTAACACCACCTAAAATTAAGTTATTTTGCTTGTTTGACAAATTAATTCAATTACTTCATAAAGTAATTTTATTTCTTCCTGTAACTTCAATAAAATCACTTAAAAACTGATTGTTAACTTTATTAAAAGTCTTTCCTGGGTTAGTAATGATTTCAAAGGTGTTTGGAATAGTAATGATAAATTCTTTTAATTTATTAACACTTTCTGATTGATTTTTATCAAAATTATTTATAATCTCAAAATTATTTAAAGCAACAAAGATTTCTTTGTTTTTTGCTGGTAAAGTATCAAATCATTCTTTAAATTTGGTAAAAAACTTTTCTTGAATAGATAAATTAATATCACTATTTTCATTGAATATAAATCCAAATTTAGAAACTTTTAAATTTATTAAATCTAAAATTTTTTGTTTAAAATTCTCTAAATCACTATCAAAAGACTCAACCCTAACTTTGTTTGTCTGAAAAATATTAAACATAAAAACAGGTTCAATATTATTTTCTAAACTTTTATTTATAAAAGGAACAAGAAAATCTTCTTTTTCTTTGTTAGAATATTTTAATTTTCAATCTGCATTGGTTTTTTTATCAAATCAGTTTCAATAAAAATATTTATTTAATTTTTGTTTTTTGGCATAATCAAGATATTTAAATCTTTGTTCATTATTTCAATTTGTGTTTTGTGAACCTTCAATAATTCCTCTATTTTTTGTTAAAGAAAAGTCTTTAATAACAAATTCTTCTATTGTTCTGTTTTTAAGTTGATTAAAAATTTGTTTAAATGTTTCAGATGCATAAAATTCGGAATTTTCTTGTAATCCAAAAGCACCAATTACATTATTCTTGCTGGTTAAAATGTAAGAATCATTTTTTTGAATAATATCATTGCTTCCATGTATTTCAGACAATAATAAATTATCCACTGTTGTATCATCATTAAGTTTATTTCCAATAAGAATATTGGTTTTACTTTCTATAATTTTCTTTTGAGAAGTAAAACTATAATTTTTGGCTGATAATATGTTTTTAAAGTTATTTACTGTATTTTCAGAAATTCCATCTTCTATAACTAAATTAATTTCAGAACTCAAAACATAATTTTTATCCAAATAATTAATGTTTTTTACATAAGGATTTATATTGTAGTTTTCGTGATTTTGCGAAACACTATTTTCAAAAGAAGCTGATACAAAAAATGCAGGAGATAAGGTAATTAAAGGTATAAATTTCTTTATTTGTTTATTTTTTTTCATACTATTTCTCCTTTATTTCTTTCATAAATCATGGTAAGTCATATTTATTTGGATTTACTGCATTTGCCCTTATTATTTGTGAAGCAAAAGAGTGTTTATTTTTGAGTTCAAAAGGATGTTCTCCTTTTCAGTTAACACCAAAATAGTTATAATCTTGCCCATCATAGTTTCAACTTATAGAATATTGAAAACCAACTCCAGAATTTCATAATGATGCTAATGAATTATCACCTATGAATCTCCCTGTTCCTGAAGCTCCCGCCCCAGAATAGAAAGGTGCATAATTAGTTTCATTTGCTATTATAAATCCTCATTTTCAACCACTTCAATAATTGCTTATTGGTCTATGATCAAGAATAGCAGTTTGATTTCCACGTGGATAACCAATAGAAACAATGTCTTTTACCGTTGGTGAATTCATATCATTATATCTTCAAGTATAATCAATATTTGAATTACTTAATTTAAATCAGTTTTCTAAATAAAGTGCTAAATCAAATTTCCCTTCTTCTCTTGCTTTTGCAATTCCTGGATTAATATCAATAATTATTATTGATGAATCCAGTCTTTCTGGAGTTTTTCCTGTATTTTTTAAAGGATCTCCATTTAAATTATATTGTTGAATTCCTATTCAAATAGTTGTTGATTCATTTCCCGATGTACTTGTATAATCTGTTCAACCATATCTACCTCTTGAAGCGTAAGTTCTTGCTTGTAAAAAAGGTGCTGATATTGTTTTATCACTTGATTTAAAGAATAAATTATCACCAGATATAAGGGAAAAATCGTGTATACTAGATGATTCAGCATGGTGATTAGTCATTACATAAAATCTACCATCATTTGGATCATCATTTACTTTTCCTATCATAGAAGCAGTGGCAATTGCCCCACCTGGACTATAGGCAATTGCTCTTCCTATTACATTTCTAACAGATTGACTATATTTTCCATACTCTCTAAGTCTTAAAGGTTCTAGTCTCATTTTGTAACCTTCATGGAATTTAAAAGCAACATTAGAATTAGGATTATAAATGCTATGATCAAAAAGATATTCCGGTTTATTAAAGAAAATTGTTGGTTGACTAAAGGTGTTAGGTTCCACTTTAGAATAATCAAAGAGATTGGTTTCTCAACCAAAATCTTCAGTTTGTTTAGTTGAATCATATTTAACTTTTAAAGTAGCTGCTCCAGCAGCAAATAAAAAGTTGTAATTTCTTAACTCATGAACTACTGATTTTGCTTCTTCTCTTGGATCAATAACTATTTTGATTTCAGGTTTTTTAGGTCATACACTAAATTCAATATCTTCATTTTCCATTCATCTTGCTTGAATTTTAAAAGTAAAATCAGTATTATTTTTTGTTACTGTTTTTTCTATATTAATTATTTTTTGATCTTTAATTTCATCATAATCTAATTCTATATCGAAAGCAGGATTTGGGGAAATTGTAATTTCTGTATCTCCGTGATGTATTGCTCCACCATTAAAACTTAGATTCAATTTTCTGTTAGATATATATGAATTTTTAAAAAGTGGATCTAAAATCTTGTGTTGAAGTGTTCAAGAAAGAATATTTGCTTCTTTATCTATGGATCATAGTGCATCTTTTCAATATAATTCTAATGTTCTTTCTCTATGGATTTCATTTTCAGAATTATAAATGGTTCTTAACGAATTTGTATCTCTTCTTTCATCATATGAAGGAGCTGTTCGTTTATTTGTTATTGAAGATGGTTTAAAACCAGTGATTTTGTATCAACTATTTGCATTTTTATTTCAAGGTCTTACATATTCTGGGTCTTCTACTCCAAATTTTACTAAAGAAAATCTTATATAAGCTGATGTTTCATCAATTTGTTGAATTTCGTTTATTTTTATTTCACTAACAGCTAAATCATAGTTTTTATACGAAATAAAACCATCTTGATTTTTTATAGTAATTATTTGTCTAAGTTCGTTTTTGTGACTATTAAAATAACCAACTGTATTAGTTGCCAGTCTTTCTTTATCAATTTGCAAATCATCTAAAGTTAAATTGTTCAGCATAATTTCAGGATAGTGTAATTGTTGATAATCATTTACAAAATTCACCATAGAGAATTTTTGTTTAGTAGAAAATCTTTTATTTTGATGTTCTTTTTCGATAAAACCAATTTTAAAATTCAATCCTCTTTTACCAACAAGTTCAAAATCATAATAGTAAATAAAATATTTATTTTTAATTCTGCCTAAATCACCGTTATTAATAGAAAATGGTTGTACATCCTTTGAATAGTTTCCTGTTCCAAAAGGAATGTAAGCTAAATTATCTTTGTTATCTGTTTTATTATTTGTTCCGTTTGTAATTTGAAAGAGATAACTCGCTTTATAAAACTGTTGTTGCTGCACAAAATCTTTAGCATTTATAATACTAAAATAATTTGAAGGGTTACCATTATCTTGAATTTGCCCATTAACTCTTACTTGTTGAATATTGGATTCATTTAATTGTCTTAAAATATTTAAATCATTTTGATCAATTTGGTCAAAACCATCAAAGTCTGCCTCAGTTAAATTATTTCCTGTTTTAGGTTTTATATCTTCTAAATCAAATAACCTAAAATTTATCATTTTAATTGGGTGATTATATAAATCACCTAATGCTTGTATTGGTGCTTCTTCTCCATTTATTTTATATCAAAGAATTAAATCTGCTGATCCGTTATAGTTATCAACATTATTAACATCTTTAACAAAAATTTGATATTTACCAAATTTAGGTAAGTCATAAATTTCTTCCATTGCTTTTTTAGCATCTGCTGCTAAAAACTCAGAGTGTGTATAAAATATTCCTGGTTTAAATTTTAGTAAACTTCAGAAATACTCTTTAGTTCCTTTTAGTATATTTTCAATTTGAGCAAAATCTTTAGCATCTTTTTCACTTTGAGTTGCATCTGTGTTTAAAAAATCTACAGGATTTAATGTTGGTAAAATTTTAGACTTAATTATTTGTTTATTAAATAGAACATTGAATTGGAAATATAAACGATTTTCTTTATATGTTTCAAACGAAGTGATGTCAAAACTAAAAAAGTTTTCTATCCCTTTTGTTCTTGGTTTGAAGAAAATTTTCTTATTTTCTATTAAATTAAATTCACTATAAGATAGTTTAGATAGTGCTTCATAATCGACTTCATAAAATTGATCTAAATTATTTAAAACTACTTTATTTATAAAAGGCATTACATCCTTTTGAAAAGGAATTTCCTTTTTAATAGTAGATTTTAGTTTTCTATTACTTTTCAAAAATACATCTAGTGTTAATACTAAAATGTTTTTATTGTCTTCTTTTAACTCCGAATTAACTACATCAAAATCAAAAGTTTCATCATCTCCTTCATTTATAAATACTTTATAATTATTTAAATTTATAGAAGCAGAATGTAAATAACGTTCTACATCATAACCATTTGGATCTTTAGAAAGGGAAACGGTGTTGTGTTTTTGAACTTCTGACAATAAAGAAGACTTAAGCGATGTTTCATCATTTGTAGTTGTTGTAATATTTTGTTCATTAAATTCTTTTAACTTACTATAAAAATCATTAATTTTTGTCTTAATGGCAGGTAAATCTTTTATGTCAAAATCTAAAAGTTTATATTTTTCATTATCATAAATCTTGCTAAAATCCAATGCTTCTTGTTTTAAAAAGAAAGGAAGAACAGCATATGCATTTATTTTATTTTCATCAATTGCTAAATTAGTTTTTAAAAACTCTTCTTTAACTTTGTTTAGCAGTTCAAAAAAACTATTTATTTCATTTTTAAAAGAATTAAAATCTTCTAAATTTTCTTTTGTATATGTCTCTACTTTTAAATAATTTTTAAAACTTTGACTAATTGATGAATTCTCATTCACAATATCTAAAAAAGATTTAATTTCATTTAAAAATTCACTATTTTTTGACTTAAGTTCTTTTTCAAAAGAAGAAAGTTGATCTTCTGTTATAACTTTATTTACTCCAGAAATTAAATCGGTTTTTTGTTGTTGACTTAAATGTTGATTGCTATTTATTTTTTCAATTAAGTTATTAATTTGTGAAGATAACTCATTTGAACGATTATTGTTAGAAATTATATGATTAGTTATGTCTTCTATTAAATTTATAACCGTATTTTCTATATTGGTTAATGAATTTAAAGTAGAAAAATTATTATTTTTAATGCTTTCAAAATTATTAATTTTTTCTTTAATTTCAGTGCTTAATTGATCATTATAAATTTCTTTTATTTGGCTAATTTCCTTTATTTTTCCGTTTATTTGTTGAATTTGACTCAAGAAACCATTTTCATTTTCTATAGTATTAAAAACATTTTCTATATGGTTTTTTACAAAAGTAATTAAATTAACATCAAATTCTTGATTTTTTGATAATTGCTCAATTAAATTTTTGAAATCTTCTAAATCAAACACGAAGATTTTTTCTTTTTTTTCTAACACTTGTTTAAGTTGATTATTTAAAGTAGAGAATTCATTATTAAAGTTTTCAAAAGAATAATTTTCTTTATTTAAAAATTTTAATAATTGATTATTTATGTCAATAATATCAGAATCTTTTTCGTATGTATATTTACTCAATTCTTTTTCTTTATCTTTGTTTTTGTTAAATGACTTTAAGTTGTTTAATAATTCACTTTTAAAAACAGAAGAAGAAAATGTTTTATAGTTTGTTTCTGTTTTATTTAAAATAATTTCTTTAATGTTTGCAAAAGCAGAATTAATATTATTCAAAAAAATATTACTTATCTCTTTTTGTAGGTTTTCTACATTATTTTTATGCATTTTTTTTGCAGAATCTATATATTTTTTTAATATAGTTATATAGTTATTTAAATTTGTTATTAACTCTGAAAAGTCAAAGTTTTCTGAATTTAAAAAAATTTTTAAATTCTTTAAGCCTTTGATTACAAAAATATCATTTTTTATTTCTTCTTTTTCTAAAGAGGGTTTTAAATCGGCATATAAATTTAAACTTTTAGATAAAGAATCTATAAAGTTTTTATCAGAAAACAAATTTTTATTGTTGCTAAAATTCTTATTAATTTTTTCTTTTAAATTTTTAAATTCTGGCAAGTTTAATGCTTCAATTTTAAAATCTTCTGTGGATTTATACTCATTAGAGCATGATGCTAAAAACATTATAGGAGTTGCTCCTAATATTATTGTTGGAAATCTTTTTTTCATATTTACTCCTCACAATTTATTTTGATATTATTTTCTTATATAGAATTATAGATTTATTTTTTTTTTTTTTTGTAAAAAAGGCAAAAATAACACAAAAAAAGAAAAAACTGCATTTTTTTATGCAGTAATTTTTTTGCTTTATTTATTTAAAATAAATTATTTGTTGCTTTGATGGTAATTTATTTTTGTAAGTTAAATATTTATTTCTTGTTCTTATTTCATTAATATTAATAGTTTTAATAACAGGAATTTTAGTTTTTTCTATAAAAATAATATATTGTCTTGGATAAACGGCTTTTGTATTGATATTGTAAGTTATAAAATTAATATCAAGATTTTCAGAAGTTACTTTAATTGTGTCTAATGATTCACCTGAAGAGTAGTTAGAGTAGTAAACAACATGATATTTTTTAAATGTTTCTGAATTAAATATTTTTGAATATGTTTTGATAAAATCATTTCACTCTGTATTTATTTTGTTTTTTACTTGTTCAATTTTTATTTGAGATAGTAATTCTTTTTTGAAGGAATCTCCATCTTTTATTTCAAATGCATTCTCTCTTTTTTCAAAGTCTGAAGGACTTCATATCTTGTTAGAATTTAGTAAAAATACATTTTCTTCTAATTCATTTTCATTATTAAATTCATTGATTTGTTTATTTTCAATAGTTTGACAAGAAACAATTGAAAACACAGGTATTCAAACACTAGAACTTAATAATAGATTATTTACTATTTTAAATTTCACTTTTTTTCCTTTCTAGAAAACCAATAAGTATTATTTTCTTGTATTATCTGTCCTTATTATAATATATTTTAAAAATAAAATCTATTAAAATCCGAAACATAAAATGTGATAAAATAATTTAATAAGATATAGGAGTTATATGCAAAAAAAAGAAATACTAATAAAAAATGAAAAAATATTTTATATAGAAGAAAATAGTGGAAAACCAAAGGTTCTTTTTCTTCATGGCTTTAATTCATCACATAGTTTTGCACAACAAGTTTACAAAATAACAGATAGAAATTATGATGTTGTTGCTTTTGATTTTCCTGGTTGTGGATTGAGTTCTAATAATGAAACTATAACCATTGAATATTATCAAGAAATTGCAGCGGAATTTGTTAAACAAACGGGAATTTCCTTTAATTTAGTAATTGGTCACTCTCTTGGTGGAGCAAGTGCTCTGCACTTATTAAATAATAATTTAATTCCTAAAGCATTACTTGCTGCTCCAATAAATTATAATATTTTAGGTACTATTGCTAAAGAAACTTTGAAACAATCAAAAGAAAGACTTAATAAATGACTTTTGCCAAAAAACTATGAAGAAGCATACGAAAGTTCAAATAACTTAGTTTATGAAAATAAAAATAACTACAAAAAGAATTTAGAAAAAATAGCAAATGTCTTTTTAACTGTGACTAAAAATAAATTCGCTGTTTTCAATAATTTAGTAAGAAAACAAATTATTAATCCTTCTTATTTACAAAAAGATATTAA
>NZ_JBTGVC010000016.1:0-29710 GCF_054343375.1 Mycoplasma sp. Z386 | reverse complement strand
TAAATTAATTATTAAACAACTAATTGAAAATTTTTAATTTTGAATATTTAACCTAAAAATCATTTATAAAAAGCAATGAAGTTTTTCTTCATTGCATTTATTCTTTTATTTCTTTTCAGAATCAAGGGAGTGCAAAAGAATTAGGATCTTTAGCATTTGCTCTTGCTATTTGAGCACCAAAAGAACCTGTGTTCTTTAAGCTTAATGGATTTTCGTTATTTCAGTTAATACCAAAATAATTAAAATATGTTGTATCATAACGGAACCCATCAGATCATGCTCCACCAGAACCAGATGTTCAAAGTGCTATAAAACTATTGTCATCTGTAAATATTCCAGAACCAGAATTCCCTGTTCCAAAATATAAAGGTGCAAAATTAGGTGTTTGTGTAAATCTAACATTATCTCTACCTATTGTCGGTCTATGATTTACATATCCTGTTTTAGTTCCTCAAACAGGAAAACCTAAATGAGCTGTATCTCTAATTGTAGGAACAAACATTTCACTTTGTTTATAATTTGCATCAAATTTTAAATCAGGAATTTTAAAAAGATTTTCTAAATGTTTCGCAAGTCCCATTCTTCCATCTCTTTTTGTTTGTTTTAAAAGTGCTTTTAAATCAATAATAGTTACTGCTGCATCATATGCGGCTTTAGATGTACCATTTTTACCTATTTGACTTTTATCTCATCCACCAACTCATATAATTTTGGATGGAACTTTACTAAATCCAACATCATTTTCGGTGGCATTATATCTATATCCTGGATTAATATAATTTTTGTATTTATCACTTGCAATTAAGAAAGTTCTATTTATTTTAGGTTGATAAGGAAGGTTATCACCTGTAATTTGACTTAAACTACCTACTTCTCTATCTACGTGTTGATTTGTTAACACATAAAATCTAGCATCATTTGGATCATTATTAACTTTTCCTATAATTGAACCAGAAGCAAAATAATATTTACCTGCAATATCTGCAGCATACTTTACAACTCTTGATTTTACAGTATTCACAAGTTTTCAATCATATCATTCGTGTCTAATTCATTCTTTATCTGGTTTATATCCTTCATGAATTTTATAAATTACATTTTGATTTGGATTATAAACACTGTAATCTGAATCAATATTTTCATCATTATAATGTAAAATTGGTTGTTGCTGTAAATCATAATTTACATGTTCATAATTATATTGATTAGTTTTGTAATCGCTAAAATGTTCCTTTTGATTGCTATTTGTATATTTCATTACTATTTTTGCTGGTGCAAAATTTAAAATAAAAGCTCTTGAAGGAGAAAAGTTAACATCATTTGGTTGTGTATAAGTTGTATCAATAATAATTTTGTATTCAGGATTTTTTAGTTTTAAAGTAAAGGAAATTCCTGTATTTTCGTCATACTGAGCACTTAAAATATATTCCACTGGTGGCACTTGAATTCAAGTTCTTCCTTTTGGAAATTTATAACCACCAACAACACCTTCTTTAATAACTAATTTACCTATTACTAACTCTTCAAAATCAAAATCAAACTTAGGAACTTTAGATTCATTTCTTACTCTATCATCTTTGTCATTATCAACTGATAAAACATTTCCAAATAAAGTTAATTTAAAACTTCTGTTTTTTGCTCCTGATGCAAGAAAAGTTTTTTCAATATACTGTTTTTTTAGTACTCAAGATGCAACGTTGGTTTTAGGATCTAAAGTTCAAATTAAATCTTTTCAAAAAGGTTCTAATTCTCTTTCTCTTTCAACTTCATTTTCTGAATAAAAGACTGTATTTAGTTTGTTATTATCAAATGTAAGTTTATTAGTTCCTTCATTAGTGATAATCTTTTTAAATCCGCTAATTTTGTATCAAACATCACTGTTAATAACTGAATCATCTTTTTTATAAAAGGCAAATCTAACAAATGCGAAATCATCATTTGCATTTTGAATTTCTGAAATTTTAAAGCGATTTTTAGGTAAAGAAAAATTATTATATTCTATTTCATCGCCAGGATAGTTTAAAGTAACAATTCTATTTAATTCATCCAAATTATTTCTATAATAAGTTACATCATGTTCTTTTAATTGCTCTTTATTAACGTTGATATCTGATAAAGTTATTTTGTTTAAAATAACTGCAGGATAAAGTTCCTGTTGATAATCATTTACAACATTATCTAACACATATTCCTGTTCATTAGTAAATCTTTTGGTATTATCTAAAATATTAATAAATCCAATTTTAAATGATAATGATCACTTATTTATTTGTTTTATATCATAAAAATAATAAAAGTATTTAGTTAATAAATCATTTAAGTTTGCAGTACTTTTAACAATTCCACTTTTAGTAATTAATTTAGCATCTAAAGGTACAAATCAGTCATTATCATAACTTTGTCCAACTAAAGCAGAATCATCAGTTCCATTTGCTAATTTGAAAAAGTAATTCATTTTTTCTAGATGATTTTGGAAAAGAAAATCTTTTATATTAAATGCTCTATACAAGGTAACATCTCCTTGTCTAACTGCTTTTCCTTGAACTTTTCTATGTTGAAAATTAGTTTCATTAATTTTATTGATTTCTGTTTTGAAATTTTCTTCTATTTCACTGTAATTTCCTTTAAAATCGGCTGCTGTAAATTGTTTACCATTGATTGGTTTTATTGCTTCATAAGTAAAATGTCTAAAGAAATCAACTGTTTTTATATATCTTGATTTATTTTCAGGTAAAGGTGCTTTTTGTCCATCTATTTTGTATCAAAAGAAAACATTTGCATCTCCACCTCTAGCAGTGTCTCTAATTTGTTTTATATTATTATAACTTTCAACATTTTCTACATAAATTTCATATCTACCATATTTAGGTAAAATATAAGAATTTTCAATTGCTATTTTTGCATCTTTTGAATAATAGTCTGTGTGAGTTTTTCTTACACCATCTTTAAATTGAAATTCTTCTAATAAATCACCAACCGGTCCACTTAAAAGTTGTAAAATTTTGTTTTTGTTTACTTCATCATCTTTTTCGGTGTTTTCATTTTCAAATTCTACTGCTTTTAAAGAAGTGAGATTAAAAGTTTTTATAACTTGCTTATTAAATAAAATATTTACTGTTGCTTGCAATTTATTTGTGTTATTTTCTAAACTAAAATTAGGCACTATATCATAACTAAAGAAATTCGAAATACCCTGTTTTTTCTTTATTAAATACTTTTTATATGTTTCATTTTCAAGAAATTCTCTAAATTTAATTTTAGATAATTCAAAGTAGTTAATATCGTAAATTTCATCTAAATTTGCAATAGATATATTATTTATAATAGGTGTAATATTTTTAGCAGAAAAATCAATTTCTTTTCTTATTGTTGTGTGCAAATTAGAATCAGTTTTTGCAACAGCATCTATTGTTACAACAAGAATATTTCTATTATCTTCTTTTAGTTGTAAATTGGAAATTGTGTAATCGATAAAATCTGTATCTAATGCTCCAAAATATAAATTTGCATTTTTTAAGTTAATAGAACCAGAGTATAAATATTGTTTTAAATCAAACTTTTCTGTATTAGAATTTAATTGAAAATTACTTAAATTTGCATTTGCTTCTCTATTGAAAATAGTTTGCAAATCATCATTTGTTGTATCGGTTGCATTTTTTATTTCATTTAATTTTGAAATAAATTGATCTGCTTTATCTATTGATTTAGTGAGATCAAAAATATCTACATCTAACAATTCATTATTTTTAATAAATGAATCAAGTTTTATTTTTTCTTTTAAAAAATTAAATTGTTTTTGTCCTGATAAACTATTGTTTGAAATTCCATTTTCAAATTCTAAAATTAGTGTTTTTAAATTTTCTATTTTAGAAAAAAGTTGTTCTAAAGCATTTTTAAAATTATCTATTTCTTGCTTAGTTTTTATTAATTTTACATTTTGAATTAACTCTTTTTTAAAATTATTTTCAATTTTAGAATTATTTAAATATTCGATTAATTTCTCTTTTGAAATATCGAAATCATTTTTTAGAGAATTGATTTTATTTAATAATTGTTCATAATCTTCAATAGTTTTAATTTCGTTATTTCTGTTGATAAAAAATTGTTTTTGATCATCTGTTAAAAAAGCAAATTCTTTTATTTCTTCCGTAAATTTGGTTTTCTTATAATGTAAATAGGACTCATTTAAATTTTTTGATTTTATATAATTTTTAAAATTTAATGATAAATAATCAATATGATTTTGCAAATCATCTACTGTCTTAAAAGATAAGATTTTCTCTTCAGAAAACCCTTGTTCTATAGTATTTGAAAAAGTGGATCAATCTTCAATTCTTAAAGATCAATTTTCTTTGTAAAAAGAGAAATCATCCAATAGTTCTTTAATATTTTTATCAACTTTTTCTAACTTATTATAGTATTCTTGATAATCAAAAATTTCCTTATTAAATTCAAATTTAAAATTCTTATTGTTAAATTTATAAATGGAAGGATTACTGAAATTTGTATCATTTATTTTTGTAGCAAAATTAGTAATTTCACTATTTAATTTTTTATTTTCATCATCAATTATAGGTAAATTTTGAATTATACTTTTTAGTTCATTAGTTTTTTCTTTAAAGTTAAAATTTTCAAACTTGGTTTTTAAAATTTCTTTAAAGATTTCATCCTTAAAATTAATAATTTTATTATTTTTATTAAATAATATTTCTTTTTTGACAGAAAAAAGATGATTTAACTCTTCAAAAGACATTTGGGCAAATTTATTATATTCATTAACAAAAGATTTAAGTTCATTGATTTGCTCTTCTCTTTTATTTAAATCTTTTTCTTTTGTATTTAAAAATCAACTATAAAAATTTCTTAAGGGTTCATCTATTTTATAATTGGGTTGTTTAAGAATAAAACTTTTTAAATTTAGATTTTGTTCATTATATTTTCTATTGTAATCTTTAGTTTCAATATTGTTATTATTATATAAAATAAGTGATGTTGCAGTTCCTATTAGAATACTTGAACCAATAAGAGAAGTGCTTATTCAAAAAATTGCTGCTTTCTTTTTTTTATTTTTTTCCATATTTCCCTTATTTTTTAGATAAATTTAGTTTATATATAGTTGTATTATTGTTTTCATCTGTAACTAAAATTTTAAATACAGATTTAATTTTTGTATTGTTTTTAATGTTAACTTCAGATAAAACTTCCTTAATTTGAATTCTTAAATTTTCTTGATTAGGAACTGAAATGTTTAGTTGTTCCAAATTAGGTAATTCGATATCATAACTAGTTTTAAAAGAATTAAAATTCTCGATAGGTTTATTATTTATTAAAACAGATTTTAAAAAACTTGAATTAGAATTTTGAGTTAAAATTTTTAAACTATTTTTTACTCAAAATTGAAAATCTGTAATTCCTATCATTGAATCACCACCATTTGCTGTTTTAGCTGAATCTCATGAAAATTTAAATCATCTTGTATTAATAGGATCAAAATTAAAAATGGTTTGATTAGACACATTAACTCCATAAAGTGGGTTTGCTGGAGTTATATCAAATTGACTTCCCTTGTTTTTATCTAAATTTGTAACTTCTGTTCAATTTTCCCCATCGTTAGAATAAGAAAAATAAAAGGTTTCTGGTAATGTGCTTCCGCCCCAACCATTTTTAAATCAATTAATTCTAATTTGAGAAATAGATTTTCTTTCATCTCATTTAAAAACGATTGTTCTGTCTGAAATGGAAGTATGTCTATTGTGGATATCTCTATTGTCTCATCTAGATTCTATACCTTGATCACTATCAAGCATCTTTCAAAAATCATAATTTGCTTGATTAGAAATTTTTGTTGATTTATCATAATCAATTTCTTTTCTGGCACTTAATTCATCAATAGCAGGTAAAACACTTCTTATGTATTCGTCTCCATCTACTTGAGTTCTTGTATAAATTGTTAATTGAGTAGTTAAGGATGGATAATCTTTAATATGTCCTTGAATTGTTGTTGAATAATCAATGAGTATTTTTTCTTCAAAATCAGTGTCTCAAACAACTTCTTTTTCAAAACTAAAATCTGTATTATTTATAATTAAAACAGTTTTTGGTAAATCTTGTTTAGTAATAACTTTTCCTTTATTAAAATAAAGAATTGGTTCTTGAACAATAAAATTAGTTTCTCTACTAACATCATTTACTGTTTCTTTTATTTTAAAAATATCTGAATTTACTTTTGTGTAAATTCCTTCTTTAAAATTTGGATTAGGATTTTTAGGTGGAAATTGTTCTGAATTTATATTGTCATTGTTGTTGTTAGAGTTACACGAAACAACAATCAAAGATGTTGATAAAGTTGCTAATAATAAAGGAAAAAAGATTTTTTTGTATTTTTTATTCATAAATATTCCTAGTTATTTAAATCTATAAAATTGGTTCGTTCTTGTTCGGAAATTCTTTTCATTTTAAATCTTGAATTTTTAATGTAGTGACTAATTCTTTGGCAGTGATGTGCCATTCTTTCTATTGTTCTAAGTAAAACGCTATAATCAAAGTCTTTTTCTAATTGTTTTCTGCCTTCTTCTGTTTTTAATCTTTCAACATTGGATTTTGCAAATTCTAAAGTTAAAATATTTAAATTATTAGACATTTTGTCGATAAATTCACTACGCTCTTTTGTTTGTTCTTCAAGTTGAGAAGCGGCATTTTTGATTAAAACAAGCACTAAAGAAACAAGTTCTTTAATTTCCGTAACAATTTCTGGTTCTATGTCAAAGAAAAGTTCGTTTTTCGAGTCATAAATTCTATTTAATTCAATAATTACACTTCGACCTAAACCCATAATTTTATCAATAGAACGGGAAGATAAAATTAAAGATAAATGTGTTTTGGCTTCATTTTTAGTTAAATTATTAGAACTTATTTGAACTAAATAATTGTAAATTAAAGTTCTAGTGTTATCAATTACTTCTTCAAGTTCAGAATATCTTCTAAGTAATTTTGTATCACCAGTTTCAATATATTTATTTAACAATTCAATTCCTGCTTCTGAAATTTTAGCTTGTGAAAATAAAGCATTTTTCGCAGCTTTTAAAGCTAAAGAAGCATTTTGTCCTATTAATTCTTCTGGAAGATAAATATCAAATTCAGCTCCAACTCTTTTCTCTTTGATAAGAAAATTTACTAACTTTTCTAAATATTTTATTAATCAGAAAAATATAGAAACTAAAATGAAATTAAAAAGTAAATGTGCAATTGATAATTGAAGAGCTTTTTGATTTGGAACAATTAACTGAATAAAATCTGAATAAAAGGTAAAAGGCGATAAAAATGGCAATAAAATTAAGGAAATTGTGAAGTTAGTGAATCCTCAAATTAGTGCTATTTTTTTAGAATTATTATTTTTTGATGTAAATGAAACAATCAATCCTGTTATTGTTGTACCTAAATTAGCGCCAAAAACAAGAGCAATTGCTGAAGGCAGTTGTAATAAGGAATTTGATTCATTGAAAACAACTTGATATAAAGTAACTGTTGCGCTTGATGATTGCAATAAACCAGTTAAAACAAAGGAAAATAGAAAAGATAATCAAGGATTAATTCCTGCAATTCTTAAAGTTTCTTTAAAGAAATCTTCCTTTACTATTTGCTTTGCTGCACCTGACATTATTTTTAAAGAAAAGAATACCATTCCTATCGAAACTAAAATTAAAAAGATATTTACAGCTTTTTCTTTTTTTGTTAAAAGGGAACCAAAAACTCCAAGAAACATAAAAAGAACAAAGTATTCAGTAAATTGAAAACTCGATTGAAATGAAACAATCAGTGAAGTAGTAGCGGTACCAATATTTGCTCCTAAAAGAAAAGCAATTGCAACCCTTAGTCCAATAAATTTGGCAGCTAATAACCCCATAATTAGAGCAATTGCACCATCTGAAGACTGAATTAAAGTGGTAATAAGTACACCTACCATAAGTGCGACAAAATTATTTTTGGAAATAACTTTAATTATTTTTTTAAATTTACTATCTCCAATATTTTTTAATGTAGTTGATAGTTTTTTAGTTGCAAAAATAAACAAAGACAAACTGGCTAATGCAAATATAATTGCTAAAGTAGTTGTTTCAAAAATCATATATTAGGAAATTAATTAAAATTTATTAAATATATTTCCTAGTCCTCCCATTCCATTTTTTGACATTTCTTTCATTCTTTTTGAAAGCATTTCAAATTCAGTTAAAAGTTTGTTATAATCTTGAACACTCTTGCCACAACCTTTTAAAATTCTATTTTTTCTTGATGGCATTTTTAACAATTTAGGATTCTTCCTTTCTTCCATAGTCATTGAAGAAATGATAATTTCATATAATTTAATTTTTTCATCAACTCCTTCAACTTGAGAAAGATCAATATTTTTAGGTAAACCTGGTATTAGTTTTATTAATTTAGAAAATTTTCCCATTTTTTTCATTTGGTGTAATGAATTTAGTAAATCATCTAAATTGAAATTACCAGCAAGCATTCTTTTACCTAATTTTTCTGCTTTTTCTTTATCAATAACTTCTTCTGCTTTTTCAATTAAAGATAAAACATCTCCCATTCCTAAAATTCTATCTGCCATTCTATCAGGATGGAATAAATCAAAATTATTAGTTTTTTCACCTGTTCCTATAAAAACAATAGGTAAGTTTAATAATTTTGTTAATGAAAATGCAGCACCACCTCTAGCATCTGAGTCTAATTTAGTTATAATGGAACCTGTTAATTTTAAATAATCATTAAATGTTTGGGCAACATTAATAATATCTTGTCCAGATAAGGCGTCTGCAACAAAAAATATTTCATTTGGTTTTGCTATTTCTTTAACATCAACAAGTTCGTTCATTAAATTTTCATCAATAGATAAACGTCCAGCTGTATCTATAACTATAAAATCATAATATTCATCCTTAGCTTTCTGAATTCCGTTTTTTACTATATTTTGAACATTAGTATCATTTTCAAAATAAACATCAACATTCAATTGTTTACCAAGAACTTTTAATTGTTCTATAGCAGCAGGACGATAAATATCTGCAGCAATCATTAGTGGTTTTTTAATCATTTTTTTTCTTAAAAAATAACTAACTAATTTTGCTGTAGAAGTAGTTTTACCAGATCCTTGTAATCCAGTCATCATTATGATTGTTCTTGTTTGATCTAATTTTATTTCCTTTGTTTTTCCACCAAGGATTTTAGTTAATTCATCATTAACAATTTTAATCATTTGTTGTCCTGGATTTAATTTACCAATTATTTCAGAACCAATTGCTTTTTCTTTAACTTCTTTAATAAAATCTTTTACAACAAGCAAGTTAACGTCAGCTTCTAAAAGTGCTAATTTAATTTCTCTTGTAATTTCTAATAAATCTTCTTCTTTTAAAATTGTTTTTGAGCTAGCTTTTTGCATAGCTTTTTGTAATCTTTTCCCTAAAAAATCTAACATATTGCTTAATTATATAATAATTAATACCGTTTTTAGTAATATTAATAAAATATTTTGAAATTTTATTTTTTATTTGTTTTTTTAATCAAAAATTCATATTTTCAAAATTAAATGTTTTCTTTTAAGAATGATAAAATATTCAAAATATCTGTTTTATGTTTTGTTGAACATAAAGCAAATATTTTTACTACAGTCATGAAAACTGTAACTATTTCTTTATTTAAAATTAGTTTTAATTCTGTTAAATGTTTAGAAGTTTGACCAAGTAATAACATAGAATTGCTAAATAATGAAATAGGAATATTTAAATAAACCATTGGTTGGAAACCGGATGCGTATTGTTGTTTTTGAATTGATATTTCAATATTAATTCCATTATCAAAAGAATGTAAAAAAGTAGGTAAAACTATATTTTTTTGACTAAAATTTATTTCTTCAATTAATATTTCTTCGGATTTTTGATATTGAATTTTCTTTTCTTCAAAATAAAAGTTATATTTTTTTATTTTTTCAATTAATTTGTTAATATCGATTGTACTAATCATTTTATTTTCTATTAATTCTTTTAATATTCATGATAATTCAAAAAGATTTTTCTTTTTATTTTTGTAATTTACAAATTCAAATTCTTTGTTTTGTTCAGCATCTTTATCATAACTAATTTGTCACTCAAGAAAACAATTATCTTGAAAAAAATCTTTTGTTGTAGCAAATGTCTTAGGAAAATCTATTTCACTTTCTTTGATTTTTCAACGAAATTTTCCTTTATTTTTGGAAGAAAAAAATAATTCTAAAATTCCACTATTATTTTTAATTTTCATAATTAAATTATATTACATAATGTGATAAAATAAAGTAATGAAGCAAATTAATCTTGAAAAAAATATACACTTAGTTGAAAAACAAAAAATTCAACTCGGAAGTTATTATAGTCCTAAAAAAATAGTTCAAATAGCTAAAAAATGGGTTATGGATGAAATTAAAAATAATCCATTTGACCACATTTTGGATTTAGGTGTAGGTTATGGTTCTTTCATTAATGACTTTCTAGATTTAGAAAGCAATTTTATTGCAACTGATATTGATGAATTCAGTGTTAATTTTATAAAAGAAAATTTCCCTAATATTTCCATTTATAAAGAAAATTCGCTTATAAAAGTAAATAGAAGAAAATATAAAATAGAAGAGAATGAAAAAATTCTTATAATTGGGAATCCACCATATAATGACACTTTAAGTCAATACCAAAAAAATAAAAAAGGTTCTTTTGAAATGGATGAAAATCTTGTTTCAAATGATTTAGGTTTATCATTTTTAAAAATGTATAATGAACTTAAAGCAGATTTAATTTGTGTAATTCACCCACTTTCTTTTCTTATAAAAAAACAAAATTTTAATAAATTAAAATCTTTTTTTCAAAACTATAAACTTGAAAAATCTATGATTTTTTCAAGCAAAGAATTTGAACAACTAAAAAATAAAAAAACTAATGAATTTCCTTTAATTTTATCTTTATATAAAAGACAAAACAATATCGAAACAAATTATGAAGATATCTTAAAATTCAAATTTGATATTTTTAATCATCAAGATTTTTTTATCTTAAATAATTTCAATACAATTGATTCAAAAATACATAAATATCCTTTTAAAACTGAAGAAAAAGACATTTTATATTTTTATACATTAAGAGACATAAACTCATTAATTAGAAATAAAACCTTTTTAAGTAAAAAAATAAACAATGCAATAGCAGTTTCTATAGAAAATTTATATAAATACTGCTGATTAGATTTTTGTAAAAATAATTATTCTAATTTGAAAAATAAATTTTTATACTCTAATCTTAGTCCTTTATATACAGAAATGATTGAAAATGATTCAATAAAAAAAATGTTAGTTTCTTGAAGTTTATTAAATAATCAAACATTTAAAGAATTTGTTCAAAATAATAATTTAGAAGATAAAATTAAAAAATTTTATAATATCAATAATTTAGAAATTAATTTTAAAAAATTAGATAAGATATTTAAATCTACTTTAACTTTGTAAGATTTATTTTCTTTTAATAGACTGTAAATATTAAGAAAAGTCATTAGACTTAACAAAACAAGTCTTCCTTTTATAAAGTTTGATATATTATTAACTATTAATTAATTTGCTATTTAATTTCTTTTCAAAACCAAGGTAATGAGAAATCATTTGGATTTTTAGCATTTGCTCTAATGATTTGAGCGCCAAAAGAACCAGTATTTTTTAAATTTAATGGATTTTCATTATTTCAATTAATTCCAAAAAAGTTATATTCATCAGTGTCATATCTAAAAATTTCTGAAGTTCCCCCGCCATTTCCTGATGTTCACAAACCAACTAAGCTATTTTTATCAACAAACATCCCAGAACCAGAGTTACCTGAACCAAAATATAAAGGTGAAAAATTTGATGACTGTGCAAAAATTACACTATTTTTTCTTAAATCAGGACGGTGATTTATATAACCAGTTTTAGATCCTCAATAAGGGAAACCTAAATGTGCCATATCTGTTATATTTGGTACAAAAATTTCTGCTGTTTTATAGTCAACATCCAATTTAACATTTTCTAATGTTTGTAAATTTTGAAAATGTTTAACAATACCCATTCTACCTTCTCGTTTTGCTTCTTTAACATAATCTCCTCAATCAATAATTGAAACAGCAGCATCATAATTTCCTTTTTGTTTGCTATCTTTAGAAATTTGATTTCTTTCTCCTGTTCCTACCCATAAAATTTTGGTAGGAATTTGACCAAAACCTACTTCATTTCGTGTTGAAGGATAACCAAAACCATCATTTATATCATTTCTATATTTATCACTTTCAATAAAAATATTTCTATGACTTTTTGGTGTATATGGTAAGTTTTCTCCCGAAATTTTAGAAAGTTTATCAACTTCTTTTTCAACATGGTGATTAGTTAAAACATAAAATCTATGATCATTAATGTCATAATTAACTTTAGCTATTATTGTTGCAGAACCATTTCAAAGAGTATGGTTAATATTGGGAACATATTTAATTGCTCTTGATTTTACTGTATTTACAAGTTCTCAATTATGTCACTCACTTCTAATTCACTCTCTATCTGGTTTATATCCTTCATGAATTTTATAAATCACATTTTGATTTGGATTATAAACACTATAATCTGAATCAACATTTTCGTCATTATAATGTAAGATTGGTTGTTGTTGTAAATCGTAATTTACATGTTCATAATTATATTGATTAGTTTTGTAATCACTAAAATGTTCATTTTGCTTACTATTTGTATATTTCATTACAATTTTTGCTGGTGCAAAATTTAAAATAAAAGCTCTTGATGGAGAAAAATTAACATCATTTGGTTGGGTATAAGTTGTATCGATAATAATTTTATATTCAGGGTTTTTTAGTTTTAAAGTAAAGTAAATTCCCGTATTTTCGTCATATTTGGCACTTAAAATGTATTCAACTGGAGGAACTTGAATTCAAGTGTTTCCTTTTGTAAATTTATAACCACCAACAATACCTTCTTTGATAACTAGTTTACCTGTTATTAACTCTTCAAAATCAAAATCAAACTTAGGAACTTTAGATTCATTTCTTACTCTATCATCTTTATCGTTATCAACTGATAAAACATTTCCAAATAAAGTTAATTTAAAACTTCGGTTTTTAGTTCCTGATGCAAGAAAAGTTTTTTCAATGTACTGTTTTTTTAGCACTCAAGATGCAACATTGGTTTTAGGATCTAAAGTTCAAATTAAGTCTTTTCAAAAAGGTTCAAGTTCCCTTTCTCTTTCAATTTCATTTTTTGAATAAAAGACTGTATTTAGTTTGTTATTATCAAATGTAAGTTTATTAATTCCTTCATTGGTGGAAATCTTTTTAAATCCGCTAATTTTATATCAAACATCACTTTTAATAACTGAATCATCTTTTTTGTAAAAAGCAAATCTAACAAATGCAAAATCATCATTTGCATTTTGAATTTCTGAAATTTTAAAACGATTTTTAGGTAAAGAAAAATTATTATATTCTATTTCATCACCAGGATAGTTTAAAGTAATAATTCTATTTAATTCATCCAAATTATTTCTGTAGTAAGTTACATCGTGTTCTTTTAATTGCCCTTTATCAACGTTAATATCTGATAAAGTTATTTTATTTAAAATAACTGCAGGATAAAGTTCTTGTTGATAATCATTTACAACATTATCTAACACATATTCCTGTTCATTAGTAAATCTTTTGTTATTATCTAAAATATTAATAAATCCAATTTTAAATGATAATGATCACTTATTTATTTGTTTTATATCATAGAAATAATAAAAGTATTTAGATAATAAATCATTTAAGTTTGCAGTACTTTTAACAATTCCACTTTTAGTAATTAATTTAGCATCTAAAGGTACAAATCAGTCATTATCATAACTTTGTCCAACTAAAGCAGAATCATCAGTTCCATTTGCTAATTTGAAAAAGTAATTCATTTTTTCTAGATGATTTTGGGAAAGAAAATCTTTTATATTAAATGCTCTATATAAGGTAATTTGCCCTTGTTTAATTGCTTTTCCTTGAACTTTTCTATATTGAAAATTAGTTTCATTAATTTTATTGATTTCTGTTTTGAAATTTTCTTCTATTTCACTGTAATTTCCTTTAAAATCGGCTGCTGTAAATTGTTTACCATTAATTGGTTTTATTGCTTCATAAGTAAAATGTCTAAAGAAATCAACTGTTTTTATATATCTTGATTTATTTTCAGGTAAAGGTACTTTTTGTCCATCTATTTTGTATCAAAAGAAAACATTTGCATCTCCACCTTTATTTTTATATTTAGCATCTTTTATATTATTATAACTTTCAACATTTTCTACATAAATTTCATATCTACCATATTTAGGTAAAATATAGGAATTTTCAATTGCTATTTTTGCATCTTTTGAATAATAGTCTGTGTGAGTTTTTCTTACACCATCTTTAAATTTAAATTCTTCTAATAAATCACCAACTGGTCCACTTAAAAGTTGTAAAATTTTGTTTTTGTTTATTTCGTCATCTTTTTCGGTGTTTTCATTTTCAAATTCTACTGCTTTTAAAGAAGTGAGATTAAAAGTTTTTATAACTTGCTTATTAAATAAAATATTTACTGTTGCTTGTAATTTATTTGTGTTATTTTCTAAACTAAAATTAGGTAGTATATCATAACTGAAGAAATTGGAAATACCCTGTTTTTTCTTTATTAAATACTTTTTATATGTTTCATTTTCAAGAAATTCTCTAAATTTAATTTTAGATAATTCAAAGTAGTTAATGTCAAAAACTTCATCTAAATTTGCAATAGATATATCATTTATGATAGGTGTAATATCTTTAGTAGAAAAATCTATTTCTTTTCTTATTATTGTATGTAAATTAGAATCAGTTTTTGCAACAGCATCTATTGTTACAACAAGAATATTTCTATTATCTTTTTTTAGTTGTAAATTGGAAATTGTGTAATCGATAAAATCTGTATCTAATGCTCCAAAATATAAATTTGCATTTTTTAAATTAATAGAACCAGAGTATAAATATTGTTTTAAATCAAACTTTTCTGTATTAGCATTTAATTGAAAATTACTTAAATTTGCATTTGCTTCTCTATCAAAAATAGTTTGCAAATCATCATTTGTTGTATCGGTTGCATTTTTTATTTCATTTAATTTTGAAATGAATTGATCTACTTTATCTATTGATTTAGTGAGATCAAAAATATCTACATCTAACAATTCATTATTTTTAATAAATGAATCAAGTTTTATTTTTTCTTTTAAAAAATTAAATTGTTTTTCTCCTGACAAAGTGTTATTTAAAATTCCATTTTCAAATTCTAAAATTAGTGTTTTTAAATTTTCTATTTTAGAAAAAAGTTGTTCTAAAGAGTTTTTAAAATCAAGAATTTCAGTTTTGAATTTTAGAGATTTTACATTATTTACTAATTCAAACTTGCTTTTTTTATTAATATTTGACTGATTTATTTCTGTTATTAAGTTAGATTTAGATAGTTGAAAATCTTCCAATTCATTATTAAATTCAATTTCTAAATATTGTTCTTTTATAATTGTATTTACTTCTTTTAATTTCTTTTTAAAAGTATTTTTTTGTTCTTCACTTAAAAAAGAACTATTATTTATTTTTATTAAAAACTCTTCTTTTTTATAAATTAAATAATCATCAAAAAGTTTATTTGAACTTATAAAAGAATTTAAGTCATTTAAAATAAGATTTATATATTTATTAACTTGGGTTAAATTCGAGAGAGAGAGAGAGAGAAGACACTTTTTTCCTGTATTTTTTCTTTATATTTGGTTGTAATTTGCTTTATTTCATTTTTTAAATTACTATCAGATTTTTCAAAGTAAAAATCTAAAAAAGAAATTGTATCCTTAATTTCGTTTATCTCTAAATCTAAGTTTTTTATTTTTTGAAAGTAATTAGAATAAGAAAAATTTACATCCATAATGTCATTTAAAAAATTTTTATCTACTAATTTTAAAAGAAAATTATTATAAAAATTTGTAGAGTTTATTTTAGTAGAAAAAATATCTAATTCATCATTTAGATTTTTATTTTGTTGATTTATGTAAACTATATCTTTATTCTTTTCTATTAATTGGTTAGTATTATCTTCAAAATTGAAATTATTTAAATTAATGTTTGAAACAATTTTCTTAATTTTGTTTTTAAATTCAATTAATTCATTTGATTTTTTTAATAAATCAGGATATTTTTTTTCTATCCTTGAGTTTAATAATGTCAAAGGTTTGCTTAAAAAAGCATTATATTCTGAAACGAATTTTTGCAAGTTTAAAGATAACTTTTCTTTTTGATATAAATTTAAATCATTATTATTGATAAATTTAAAATAAAATTTTTCTAATAGTGAATCTAATTCACTGTTTGGTTGATTATAAATAAATGATTTCAATTGATTATTTTGTTTGTTTATTTTTTCATTATTAATTTTTTTAGTAATTAAAATGGAAGTTGTTGTAATCCCTAAAGTTAGAGCAATTATAGGAACAGAAAATACCATTATTGTTTTTTTATTAATTTTCATCATACAAACCTTATTCTTAATCATTTATTTTAATAATTTTAAATATATTATAATGCAAAAAATGTTGTTAAAAACATATTTTTATATATAATTTTACATATTAGAAAGGGAAAAATGGAATTAGATAAAATAAAAAATCTCGAAGATTTAAAACAAGCTAAAAATAAAGTATTTGGACCTGAAGGTGAAATAGCAAAATTAACTAAAGAATTAAAACAAACTACTAACGATAAAAAGGCACAAATTGGAAAAAAAATAAAGGAATTAAAAGAAAAAGCTGAACTTTTTTTTCAAAAAGCTGCTGAAAATATAGAAAAACATAGAATTGAATCTAAAATTCAAAACGAATGAATTGATGTTAATGAACCTTTGGAATCAAAAAGTTCATTACACCCTATAACTTTAGTTTCTAAAAAAATAAGAGAGTGATTTTCACAAAATGGATATTTAGAATACACAGATTCAGAAATTGTTAGTGATGAATATAATTTTGAAAGACTAAATATTGCAAAAGATCATCCGGCAAGAGAAATGCAAGATTCTCTGTATATTAATCAAAATCTACTTTTAAGAACTCATAACACAGGAATAAGTGCAAAAACTTTAGAAATGTTTAAAAATCAGTCTTTTAGTCAATTTTCAATTGGAAAAGTTTATAGAAATGACGAAGATGATCAAACACATTCTCATCAATTTACACAAGTAGACTTTATTAGTGTAGGTAATGTTAATTTTCCAAATTTAATCTGAACATTAAAATCTTTTTTATCTTATGTTTTAGAAGAAGAAGTTCAAATTAGAATGAGACCATCTTATTTTCCATTCACTGAACCTTCAGTAGAAGTAGATGTTTTTTACAAAAATAAATGAATAGAAATTTTAGGTGCAGGAATGCTACATAAAAATGTGCTAAAGCAAGCAGGATATACAAATGATATGAATGGTTTTGCAGCAGGAATTGGTCTTGAAAGAATTGCAATGATAAAATACCAAATTCAGGATATTAGAGAATTTTACAAAAATGATTTAAGATTTTTAAATCAATTTAGAAAGGAAAACTAATGATTTTTTCATATAAAAAATTAAGACAATTAGCTAATCTTGATGCTAAAATTACACTTGAAAATGTTTTAGAAGCAATAAATTCCATAGGTTTTGAAGTTGAAAGTTATCAAAAATTTAATAACATTGAAGGTGTTAAATTTGGTAGAATCAAAAACATCTATAAAAATCCAAATGCTGATAAATTGAATGTTTGTGAAATAGAATTTGCTGATAAAGATAGAGTTATTCAAACTGTAGCAATAAATGTTAAGCAAAATGATTACGTAATGGCATTTGTTCCTGGTTCTACCAATGGAAAAATGATTTTTGCTGAAAAAAAATTACAAGGTATTAATTCAGAAGGGATGCTTGTTTCTTTAAATGAACTTGGTTTTGATACTAACTTAGTTTGAGACGAATTTAAAGAAGGTATTTTTACTTTTCAAAAAGTAAATTTACAGGAAAATCCTTTAGATTTGTTTGATCTTGATGATTATTTAATTGATATTAAAATTCTAAGCAATCGTTCTGATGCTAACTCTTATTTAATAATGGCAAAAGAATTAGCTGCCTTTTTCCTTTCAGAACCTCTAAATATAAATTATAAAAATCCAACATTTAATAGCAACTTTATTATAAAAAATAATGAAAACAATCTTTTAACAGGTATTGAAGCTAAAAAAGATGGTAACTTTAAACTAAATATACAAGATTCATTTTTACTTTTAAAATCAGGAATTAAATTAGTTTCCCCTATAGTTGATTTAACTAATTTAACCTTGATTATGAGCGGAATGCCCACTCATGCATATAATAAAAATACTATTAAAAGTCCTTTACAACCACAAATTTTTTCTGGAAAATTTGAAGCACTTGGTAATAAAATTGTAGATTTTACAAACGCACTTGCCATTTATGATGGAAATAATCAAGCAGTTTCTCTTGCTGGAGTTATGGGAGCAGAAAAAACTTCTATAACTAAAGATACTAAAGAAATTATTTTTGAAATTGGTAATTTCTCTATTAAAGATGTAAGACATACAGCAAAGCAACTCAAAATTGATTCTAATTCCTATAAACAATCATCCAAAAAAGTTTCATTAGGTACAATGCTTTTAGGTCATCATTTTTTATCTAATTATTTAACTGAATTTTCACAAATAATCAATCTACCAAAAATAGAGCAAAAATCTATTTATTTTGATATCAATTACATTAATAGAATTGCAGGAAGTGAAATTTCAAAAACCGAAAGATTTGCAACAGTTAAAAAATCACTAGAAATTCTTAGTTTTGAGTTTAAAGGTGAACAAATTATTGTTCCTAACTATAGACATGATATTGAAGATATAGATGATATTCTTGAAGAAGTTTTAAGATTTTATGGATTTAATAATTTGATTTTAAATCAACCAAAAATTAACTCATTTTTAATTAATAGACCAAATATTATTAAAGAAAAAATCTCTTCTAGTGGTTTTCAAGAAGTTTGAACTTATTCTTTAATTTCAAAAGAACGTAATGTTTTTAATCCTTTTGATTTCAAACAAAATATAACTTTAGAAACTTTCGTTTCCAAAGAAAGGGAAGAAATTAGAAACTCTTTAGCAATTTCTTTAGCAGAAGTGATTGAATATAATCAAAAAAGAAAAATCACAGATATTTCTATTTTTGAAGTAGGAATGGTTAATGAATTTAAGAATGTTTTAGCTTTAGCTTCAACTTCTTATCCTTTCAATCAATTAAAAGAAGTGATTTTAAACAATGTTTCAGAAAATTTAACTTTCAAAAGAGCAGAAGATATTAATAATTTTCACACAGGAACAACCGCTTTAATATACCACAACAACACTCTTGTAGGGTGAATTGGAAAAATTTCTCCATATCTAAATATCAGTGATGCTTTGTTTGCTGAAATCAATTTAGATGCTATTGAAAAAGAGAAAGTAATATTTAAAGAGTATGATAATTCACCATTAAAATCAAGAGACATTACCTTTTCATTAACTAAAAGAGAAAGTATAGAAAACGTCATAAATGAACTATATGCTTTATATCAAAATATTTTTTCAATAAAAATTAAAGATAAATTTGAAACTGAGATAGAAGTAAAAATTACCTTAAATATTCTTTGTGATGAAATTGGAATGAAACTAATTGATCAAAAGTACAATTAAAGAAAAAAGCACTCAATTAATGAATGCTTTTTTTGTTTTTTTCTTTATTATTTTTCTAAAAATAATTTGATTTTTTCTACTAAAAATTCTTTATTAAATCCATTTAACTCATAAACAAATTGTCCTGGTGCTGAGTGTCCAAAGTCTTTTGCTAAATGAGCATCAAATTTAGAATATTTAGAAAGTTTGTATCATAAATGATCGTTAGAAGCTTCGATTGCAAATAATGGTTGTTTAGCAAGTTCTAACTGACTTATAAGTTTTTCATCATCGAGCAATAATTGCAAGGATGGAACAGAAATTACACTTGCTTTAATATTAATTTTTTTCAATTCATTAGCTACTTGCTCAGCTAAACTCACCTCTGAACCAGAAGCAAGAAGTGTAATATTTGCACTTTCTTGTTTATCAATGAAATAAGCTGCTTTAAATTCATTTTTTTGTAAATTAAATGATTTCACTTCTTGGCGACATGTAATTATAGCACAAGGTGTTTTTTTGCTATTTAATGCATATTTAAAAGAATTTAGCATTTCATTTTCATCTGCTGGTCTAAATACTAAATAATTAGGTATAGAACGGAGCATCCCAATTTGTTCAACCGGTTGATGAGTTGGACCATCTCCTCCTACTTGATAAGAATCGTGACTAAATACAGAAATAGAAGGGATTTCCATTAGTGCACCTAATCTAAGAGCTGGTTTTGCATAGTCTGCAAAAACTAAGAAAGTTGAACCAAAAGTAGTGTATCCTGAGTGTAAATTTATTCCGTTGTTGATAGCAGTCATTGCAAATTCTCTAATTCCATATTTGATATTTCTATTAGAATCAAAACCTACTTTAGTAGCACTTCTAAGGTCTGCAGAACCACCCATAAAATCTTCATAATTTCCATCTAAATATTGCATTATTTCAGCAACATAATTTCTTGTAGCAACATTAGTTTGTTTAAATTTAAAATCTTTAAAATCAAAGGATTTTTCCCTTTTAATTAACGCTTCAAGTTCTCTTCCTAATTTTGGATATCTTGTTTTTAATTTTTCAAAATTATTAACTCATCTTGTGTAAGCTGTTGATTTGGAAATAATCATTTGTCTTCCAAATTCATAAGCTTGCTCATTGTATTCAAAAGGTTTAGTTTCTTTTAAACCAAGTCTTTTTTTGTAACTAACAGTTGCTTCTGGACTTAAAATTCCATTGTGTCCTTTTGGAGAGTTTGCAACATCTGTTCCATAAGCGATTGTGGTAGGAACTTGAATATAAGTAGGTTTTACTGTGTCTTTAATTCTTTCTAATGCTTTTTGAATTTCAACTGGATCATTATCTCTTAAAATAATAACATTGAAATTTTGAGATTTGAAAAATAGTTCAAAATTTATGTTATTTACTTCAGAAGATGCTGAATCAATTTGCATATTGTTATAATCGTGAATGATTACAAGTTTAGATAGTTTATTTGTACCAGCAAATTGGATTGCTTCTAAAGCTACTCCTTCTTGTAAATCCCCATCTCCACAAACTACAAAAATGTTGTGGTTAAAAATATTTAAACGATCTTTATTAAATCTTTTTATTAAGTGTTTAGCACTTAGTGCCATTCCCGCTGCCATTGCAACACCTTGTCCTAATGGACCGGTAGAAGCATCGACAAATTCTAATTTATCAATTTCTGGATGTGAAGGAGTTTTAGAATTATATTCTTTATGTGCTTTAATATCATCAATGCTTAATAATCCAAGTAAATGGTAAATGGAATATAATCCCATTGAACCATGTCCTGCTGATAAAACTAAACGATCTCTATCGATTCATTTTGGATCAGAAGGACTAAATCTCATTACTTGTCCTACAAGTGCATAAAAGATTTCAGAAGCACCAAGAGCCATTCCAATATGCCCTTGTTTTGCATTATTTATTCCGTCAATAGCAACTGCACGCATTGTTGCAATAAATTCATTTGCAGTGTAGTCCAAATGTTTTTTACGCATTTTTTACTTCACCTTTATTTTTTTTGTCAAAAACAAATCTTTTAACAAGTCCATCAGTAACTAATGCTAAGTAAGTTGCAATGATTGTACCAAAAGCAACATATTTTCCTGCTTTAGGGATTAATCCTATAATTCCTGGAATGTAACCAATAAAGTAATCAGTATCTCCTCAGTTTAGTGAAATTAATGAATCTGCTTTTACTGAGTTAGATGCTTCAAGTAATTTTCCTAAAGCATTTGTGTTAGTTGGAGTTCAATTTCCAAGCACAAAGAATACAGGAATAAATGTAATAATTAATCCAACTACAAATGGACCAACTATTGCACCAATTATTCCACCTTTAACGTTTCCAAATACTCCAGAAGTTGCTCCTAAGAAGAAGTGAGGAACTAATCCTGGTAATACAACTGCAGGAATTAAACTTGCAGCTCCTAAACCAATAGTAATAGCCATTCCTACAAGTCCAGCAGCAAAAGAAGAAATAAATCCAATAATAACTGCATTAGGAGCATAAGGGAATACTACAGGACAGTCAACAGCTGCTTTAGAATTTTTAATTAATTTATCGCTAAATCCTTTATACATTGGCACTAATTCACCAATAAATAATCTAACACCAGCTAAAACAATTTCTACTCCAGCTGTGAATGTAAATGCTTGAACTATCATTGTGATAACTCAGTTTCCATCGCTTAAAACAGCTAAAGCTTCTTTATTTGTTATTTTTCCAAGTTCAAATAAAATTCCACCTGGTAAAAATGCTGCAAGATAGAAAATAAATACTGTAATTGAAATAGAAACTAGTGTGTTTCTAAAGAAATATAGTGATTGTGGAAATTTAATTTCTTCTGTTGAAAGAACTTTTCCTTTTTTAAGTTTATAAACTGCTTCACCGATTAATCCAGATAAAGCATAACCAAATCCACCAGTGTGTCCTAAAGCGATTTCATCACTCCCAACAATTTGTCTCATGTATCTTTGTTGAACTGCTGGTGAAATAACCATATAAACTGCTAAAAGAGCAGCTCCTGCAAACATTGCTAAAACAAAGTCTGCAACACTATTTTGAAAATCAAAACCGATTACATACATTACTGCTGCTAACATTAAGGAAGTATAGTATAAAACGTGTCCTGATAAATAAACATATTTAAATCTTGAAGTTAGTGCTAATAAAATGTTTAACAACATTGCAACTAACATTATAATTGAACCTAAAGTAGCAATTTCTGGTAATGCTTTTGCTAAAGCTCCAACAAAACCATCATTATTAGGTATAATACCATTTAAACTATAAACAGCTTGGAAAACTGGTTGGAACTTGTTTAGTGAACCAACAAGAACTCCAGCTCCACCACCCATAATTAAGAAACCTACAATAACTTTAAAAGTACTTACTACAACTTGTGAACCCTTTTTTCTTAAAACAAGGGCTCCAATCATTGTAAAAATACCAACTAATAAAGCAGGTACTGCTACAAAGGCTTTTAAAAAATTAAGCATTCATAAAAGAAAAGCCATTTTAATTCCTTTCTAAAATTATATTTTTAATAATTCTTTTAATTTTTTTTCTAATTCATCTTTTGATAAAATGTTGGTTAAAACAACCATTTTTTCTTTTGGAAAATCCAATGTAGGAGCAACATCTGCACCAACAACTACATAATCAACACCATTTTTTGAAAATGATGAAATGTTAGTATGTTCAACAGATTCGTAATCTACTCCCAATTTATCTAAAACTGATTTGACATTCATTTCTAATAAAAGACTTGAACCTAAACCAGAACCACAAACACATCTAATGTTCATTATTTCACCTCGTATTTTTCTATTAAATCCAAAAACTCTTGCATATTTTTAACTTTTAAAACTTTTTGTTTAAATTCTTCATTCATAAAGTAATTTCCAAATTCTTGAATAAAACCAATGTGAGAAGTATTATCTGGTGCTGAAAGAGTTATAATAATTCTTGCACTTTTATCTTCTTGATTATTAAAAACTACTTCATCTTTTAAAATAAGTGTGGAAGTTGCAGCTTCTAAACAATGATCTCCTGCAGGTCCGTGGAGTAGTGCTATTCCTTTTTCTAAAACATAGTAAGCTCCGTATTGTGCAGTTGAATCTAAAATTTTTGTCTCTAATTCTCATGTAGCTTTATTTTCTTTTACAAGTAGTTCTACACCTTTGTGTACAACTTCCTTTCAATCATGACAATTTTCTTGTCATTCCATCATTTTTTTGTCAAATAACTTCATTTTTCTCCTTATTTTAATTTTTTAAGAAAGCTAATAATAAAAACAAAACAATTGCAAAAATAATTACTGTAATAAATGCTCCAAATATTATTCAACCACCTTTTGTAGAAGTTTTTGTTTCCACTTCTTTTGGAACAGGTAAACTTTTAATATAAAAGAATTTATTTGGGTTTTTAGCAATTAATAACGATTCTTTTTCTTTTTCTTGATAAAGTTCTTCAAGTTGTTCTAATGACAATTGTGATAAATATTTTTCATCTAGTGCATATTTATAAACTAAATGTTCAATTAACTCTTGTTTAGTTTTTTTATTCATTTTTTCCCCAATTTTTAAACTTAATAGTTAATTCTTGAATGATAGTAATATAAAAAGTTAAATATTTTTCTAAAAGTGAAAATCTTTTGTATTTTAAATAACTTAAAATTAAGTTTAGATTTTGATTATGATATTTTTCAATAATATAATTTTTCGTTTGTATATATGCTATTTTAGAAATTTTATAACTAAAAACAAATTCAAATACTAATAGTAAAATAAATAAAGATAATACACAAAGTGATCAAATTCATAAATCCATAGTAAGTAAAACTCAACCTGTACTAAATAATAAAATCATTAAATATTTAAAGATAAGAGTTATTTTTTCTGTATTTTTCTTTATATTTGAACAATAAAAATTAAAGTGAAGTAAATTAACAAGTGAAAAAATATTTGAACCTAAATTCTCTTTAGAGATAAAGAACAAGGATTTTTTTATATTAATTTGAGTTTTAAATCAACTAATATTTAAACTTAAATTAAATGTTTTATTGAATTTAGTACTTAAATTTTTCTGAACACTTACTGTTGGTTTTTCTACCAAATTTAAACCAATTTTTTGATATTTTATTTTTAAGTTTATTTTATAAACAAAAACAATAAAAATTTGGATTATCAAAACACAAACTAAAAGAAAAATCCCTAAAATATTAAACTTCATTATTTAGAATCTTCCTTTTTAAATAAATTGTTTTTTAAAAATATTTCACTTACCTTTTGTGGATTCATTAAAGTTTGACTTTGAGTTTCTATTTCTTTATTTAATGAATAAATATCTATAAATCTGTATTTTGTTTTATTTTCAATTAAATCACTATTAAGATTTTCATCAACAAGAATTAAAATTTCATATTTATCTTTGAATCTTTTCTCAAGTCATCTTGATGACTCATTTAATCAATAGGTTTCTCAAAGATCTTTTTTAAATGATTTATTATTTTTTTGTAAAAAAACACCTTTTTCATCAATTAAAATTTTTTCATAGTTGTCAAGTGAAACACAATCAGAAATTAAATAAATTTTTTCTTTTGTAAGAACAACTCCACTAAAAAGCGAATAACCTTTTTTAGCAAAATTATTTTTTACAAGAATATTGCTTAAAGTTAATGAATCATTTAATGAATCAAAAATCAATAGTTTTTCAAGAGTTTTTTTAGATGTGTTTCCAATTTTAGAAGAATTGAAATTGCTTTTTTTACCTTTAATTTTCTCGTATAAACGTCAAATAATGACTACTAAAAGTATAAAACCAAGAAGCGAACCTAAAACAATTACTGCTATATTAAGAATCATATTTCTCTATTCATCATTTCATAAATTTATTAGCACTATCAAAATAATATATTATGGAACCACCAACAGCTACATCTATATTATTTTGATAAAATTCATCACTATTTGTCACTCTTAAGCCACCATCTGAATAAATTTCAATCGATTTATTTATTTGTTTAATTGTATTAACTTTTGAAAATAATAAATTATTTAATTTTTGTCCAGTACCACCTATTTTATCAATAGTCATCAAAAGAATTTTTTTTGAATTTAATATTATATTTCTAAAGTCTTCTGGATTATTATTTGCTTCTAACATTATTCCAAAGCAAATATTTGGATAATTTTTAGTAGCATCTACAAAATCTTCAAGTGATATTTCATTTGCTGGCATAAAAATCGTTTTGAATCCTACTTCGATTAATTTTTCAATTAATCTTAAAGGTTTTTTCACCATTAAATGAGCATCAAAATTTATATGTTTGAATCTTTCGATTAAAAATTTTGCTTGTTCGAAAGAAAAACCAAAACTTGGAACATAAAAACTATCCATAAAATCAATATGAATATGAGTCATACCAGAATTTGAAAGTTCATCTAATATTTTAAGTGATTCAAAACTATTTATAGCACAAACACTTTGTGAATATTTCATAAAATCTCCTTTATATTATCCATAAATAATTTTATTATAAATGAAAGAAAAAAATAAATTTTTGAAAGTTTCTTTCATTTATTATTTAATATATTAAAATATTATTAATATGACTAACAATATTTTGACCAAAATTAACTCTTTAACTAACGTAGAATTAAAAATTCTTGAGTTTATAAATTTATTCCATGAAAAGGAATTTGACCTTACTCAGCAAGAATTATCACAGATAATTTATTGCTCCGAGGCTTCAATTTCACGATTTGCCAAGAAATATGGTTTTAACAATTATAGAGCACTAACTATTTTTATTAACAAAAGAATAAAAGAGTTAGATATTTTAGATATTTCTACAAAATTCTTAAAAACTGAAAAGAACTTTCTTAATATTTATAAGACTCAACAGTATGCAATTAATTCTGCTGTGCAAAAAGAAAATATCTATAAAATCAAACTTGCTACTAACTATTTAAATAAAGCAAAAAAGGTGCTATTATTTGGACTTGGTTCAAGTGGAAAAATTCTTTCTGAATTTTGTGCAAATCTAAAGAAAATAGGATTTGATGCAACTTTTGAACTGGATTTCCACACTATGTTTCCATTACTTGGAACTCTTGAAAAAGATGATGCAATCATCTGTTTGAGCAATAATTTTAGAAATAATGAAATTTATTTTGCTCTCAAGAAAGCAAAAGAATTTGGAGCAAAAACAATAGTAATTACTTCAAATATTGAAAAAATATTTTCTGAATTAATTGATATAAAAATAACTTATGCCAAAATCAATAATTTAGATAAATTAGTACCTATTGCTTCCAAAATTTCTCACCTTGTTATTTTAGATTACTTTTTTGATTACATCACTAATTCAAATCAGAAATACAAACAAAAATTAATAAACACTAACAATGTTTTAAATTCTTGACAAGATTTTTTAAAGAAAGAGAGATAAAAAAATGATTTTTGTTTATTTTTGAAACGCGATATACTTAAAAAGAAATGAAAAAGAGAGAAATAAAAATTTTTGAAGCTTTTGCTGGAATTGGTTCGCAAATTAAAGCACTAAACAATATTAAAAACAAAATGAATATAACTGTCAAATCAATGGGTTTAATTGAATGATTTATAGATTCAATAATTGCTTATGATTTAATAAATGAAAAGAAGGAAAGTCACACAAATAAAATTAATTTAGATAAAATTAAAGAAAATTTATCTAAATTAAAATTAAGTAATGATAGTAAAAATTTGGTTTCTAACAGATTTTTTAATAAGAAATCCGATGAATATTTAATACAAATTTATCCATTTTTTGAAAAATTTATAAAAACTGCCGAGTGCTCTCTCTCTCTCTCTCTCTGAGGAGACTCCTTCATTTTATAATGATATAAAAGAAGTAAAAGTTATACCAAATGGTATAGATATTTTTACTTATTCTTTTCCTTGTCAAGATTTATCACAGCAAGGTAAACAAAAAGGAATAACAAAAGAAACAAGAAGTGGTTTATTACTTCAAATTCAAAGGTTATTAATTGCCAATAAAGATAGACTACCTAAAGTTTTGCTGCTTGAAAATGTAAAGAGCCTAGCAAGTAAAAAATTTAATGATGACTTCAATAAATGAATAGACTTTTTAAAAAGTCTTGGATATTTTTCTACTTGAAAAATTATCAATTCTTCAGATTTCAATTCAGTACAAAATAGAGAAAGAGTTTTTATGATTTCAACTTTAAATAAAAATGGTTTTGAATGACCAGAAATTATTAAAAATACAAAAAAACTCAACAAAATAATAAAAGAAGATACAGAACAAACACCTAAAGATAAATTACTTGAAGATAAATTAAAAAAGCTAAAAATAGATGAGTTTTATGTAACCAAAAATAATATTAAAAAAGCATTTATACATAATTATACAAATTTTAATTCTGAAAATTATATTTATGCTAATACTGATTTAGGTCCAACTTTAACTGCTTCAGGAGCAAATTCCAGAATAAAATTTTTCTTTGAAAATACAAAGAAAATAAGAGTAATAAATGGAGAAGAATCTTTATTATATATGGGTTTTAGTAAAGAAGATATAAAAAAGATTAAAGATTCTAATTTATTAAGCGAACAAAAAATGACATTTTTAGCAGGAAATTCAATTTCAGTTGAAGTGCTTGAAAAAATATTTGAAAAAATTGTTGAATTTATAAAGGAGAATTATGAATAACCCAAAATTAGTTTGAAATTCATTTGATGTTGAAACAAAAAATTATGATTCCAAAACCACTACAAGTGCAAGTTTTAAGGGGAAATTTTATTTCATTTATATGAAAGAATCACTTGTTATAGTTGATTATTTCTTCAAACTTGATGAATGTTTTATTGATTTAAAAACAACAGAAAGATGATTTAGGGATAAAATTGCAATGTTTAAAAAAAGAGATGAACTATTCAATTTACTTGGATTTACTCAAGAAAAAAGATTGAGTTTGAGTGATAGAAAATTAGTAAAATTAAATGAAAAAGAACTTTCTATTATAAATAATTTCTTAAAAGATAATTTTAGAAATGAAACAATTAAGAACATTATTACTCTAGTTAGAGGTTCTAATCCTGCCGGGGAATTATCTAAACCTGAAAATGCTCCTTTGATTTTGAGTAAGGAAAACGAAATTTTCAAGAGAAATTTTCATTTATTTTTCAAAAATTTTTCTACTAAACTTAACAATAATATTTCAAATTATGAAAAAATTTATTATCAAACAAGTCTTGAATATGATTATATTGAAGAGTTCAAAGCAAAAATTAACAATAAAAAAGAATCAACAAATATTTTTAAAAATATTTATGAATCAATAAAAATAATTAATTCAAATGATTCACCTGAAAAGAAAAAAATCTATTTAAATAATTTAAATTTAATTAGCAGACAAAAAGAAACACTTGAAAAAACAATTGAAAAAGAAAGAAGTAAAATAAATCAAGTAAATGTTTTTCCTTTTTCAAGAAGTGAACCAATTGAAAAAGCTCACATTTTTCCCGTTTATAAGATTAAAATGATGATTATAAATTACTGATATTCAAACTTTAATACAGAAAATAAAGATGATACAGAAATTAATAAATTATTAAATTTTATCTCTGATAAAGAAAATTATTTAAACCTTTCACCAACTTTACATAAAAAATTTGATGATAATAATTTCACTTTTAATTCTGAAAATGGAGAAATAGTCTTTTTAGATAAAGAAAATATGAATGATTATTGCAAAAATAATCCAGTTCTATGTAAAATAATTGAAAAAATTCCAGAGCAACAATTAACTGAAAAGCGAAAGAAGTTTTTCCTGCGTTTCCCAGTTAATAGGGAAAAAATACAAATAGTGCTGTTTTACAGCA